>CAMYMY010000111.1 GCA_947259625.1 uncultured Kiloniellales bacterium
ACACTATCTCATATTCGTATATCTGAATGTTCACGACGATTCACGTCCCTGTGAGAGCGCGCGTCGGACCGCCTGCCCGGCAGGTCCCGTTCGGTCGGCACACCCCGTCTAGAGCGGATTTTCTTTCATGTACTGGCGGAAGGAGATCCGGCGGTAGGCCTCGTCCTTGACAAACTCGAACATGGCGAGGAAGTGCGGCGGCAGCAGATAGCCCGGCATGCGGGCGACCTCGGCCTCCTTCCCCGCCTTTCCCGCCACCCCGGCAAGGTCCCTGGGAAAGAACTGGATGGTCGGCGAGAAGGCGACGCCGTTCTTGCGCGCCAAGGCGCGCTCCTCGAGCTCCTCGCCGTCGAAGTCCGTGACCTGCCGCGAGCCGAACATGTTGAGCTGGAGAATCTCGAAGTTCGCCCTGACGAAGCTCTGGATCTCCGGCTGGGCGAAGTTCACCAAGTGCGTTTCCCGGCAATAGGGGCAGCCCCTCTGTTCCCAAATGATCGCGAAGCCCTTGCCCTCACCGGCGGCTTCCTCCAGGTCCTCCGACAGGTCGAGAAAGCTTTCCAGGAACCAGGACTGGCTGTGCAACCCATCGTCGGTCATGACCGATGCCAGGGTCTCGGCCTTCGGTTGCCCGACCGGCAAGGCTGCCCCGAAAAGGGCGCCCAGCACCAGGAGGCTCCGTCTGGTCAACATGGTTTCACCTCTCCCTCGCTGCAGCGATCGGGCTTTGACCACAGGGAAATTTCATATTCCATTATTCGCATGTTACCATAACTTCCAGCGAGTCCGGTAGTCCTTGCGTCGGAAGGGGAAGGCTTTTGGACCAAGCGAGCGGCGCTCATCGGCCGATCCTTCGGCGGAAGGCCTATGCCGCGGCGCTTTTCGTCGCCGCGGCGGGCAGTCTCGTCCTCGAGATCGTCGGCGCGCGCCTGCTCGCGCCCTATGTCGGCGTGTCGCTCTACACCTGGACCTCGATCATCGCGGTGGTGCTGACCGGCCTGTCGATCGGCCACTGGATCGGCGGACATGTCGCCGAGCGGAGCGTGGCGACCTGCCGCCGGGCCTTGGTCTGGGCCTTTCTGCTGGCCGCGCTCACCGCCCTGGGCAGCCTGGTCCTGCTGCGCGTGCTGTCCGGGCCGGTGCTCTCGGCGGGGCTCGGCCCGGTGGCCTCGATCGTGGTCCTGAGCACCGCCCTGTTCCTCCTGCCGGTGCTCTTCGCCGGCATCGTGTCGCCGGTGCTGACCCGCCTCGCCCTGGACGAGGCGCCGCGGTCGCGCGGCCGGGTGCTCGGCCAGATGTATGCCCTGGGCGCGCTGGGCAGCATCGGCGGGACGCTGGCGGCAGGCTTCCTGTTCATCTCCTGGATCGGCTCCACCGGGACCGTGATGAGCGTGGCCGCGGGCTATGCGCTGACCGCGGGCCTCTTCGCCCTGGCCAGCGGCGCACCGACGCGCCGCGGACTGTTGGCCGGCATGGCGGCGGCGGCCGTCGCCGTCGCCCTCGCCGCGGGTGGCCTGGCGGTTCGCGCCTTCGAGAGCCCCTGCCGGACGGAGAGCGACTACTACTGCATCCGGGTCGTCGACTTCACCTTCGAGGCCGGCCGTCCCAGCGCCCTGCTGGTGCTCGACCACCTGGGACACGGCATCAACGACCGCGACGATCCGGCCCGGCTGTTCAGCTCCTACGTCGAGCTGACCGACCGCCTGTTCCAAGAGCGGCTTGGGCAGAAGCAGGACTTCGCGGCCTATTTCATCGGCGGCGGCGCCTATACGCTGCCGCGCGCCTGGATGGCCGCCTATCCGCGGGCCTCGCTGCTGGTCGCCGAGATCGACCCTGCGGTCACCCGGGCCGCGCGCGAGGACCTGTGGCTCGACCCGGCCGGCACGATTCGGATCCTCCACCAGGACGGTCGGACCGCGCTGCAGGATCTGCCGGCCGAACCCTTGTTCGACGCGGTCCTGGGCGATGCGTTCCACGACATCACCGTGCCGCCGCACCTGGTGACCATCGAGTTCGCCCGCGAGATCTCCAGGCGCCTGCGCCCCGGCGGCACCTACGCCCTCAACGTGGTCGATGCCCTGCGCAGGCCGCACTTCCTGTTCGCCGTGGTCAAGACCCTGCAGCCGGTCTTCGCGTCGATCGAGGTCTGGGCGGACGCCGACCAGCTTGCCGCCGGCGGGCGCACGACCTTCGTGGTCGCCGCGGGCGACCGGGCCACGCCGGTCGGGCGGCTAGGCTCGCCGCGCGACGACACCCGGCGCTGGCTGCGCTGGCCGGGCGACGACCTCGCGGCGCGGATCGCGGCAAGCGGCGTGCCGGTGCTGAGTGACGACTACGCGCCGGTCGACCGGCTGCTGCGCCACGTGATGGAGGAGAGCGAGTGAAACCGGCCGCATGGCACATGATTGCAGTCCTCGCGGGCGCCCATGAACGCCCCGCACTGTGCCATGCAGTCGTGAAATCAAAGGTATGAGGGGGAGGTCGAGAACACGATGCGCGAATTTCTCCTGGCGGTACTCGCCGCTCTGGTCCTAGCTGGCTCGGCCGGTGCGGGCCGCGCCGGCCAGCTGTCCGACTTCAACGACGCCACGGCGGAGGCCTACCGGCACTACCGGGCGGCGGTCAGCTATCTGCGTACCGGCAACGCCGCGCTGGCGGCGATCGAGATCGAGGCGGCGGCCGGGAGATGGCGGGACGTGACGGGCCGCTTCGCGGCAAACCCGCCGGACGCCTTCGCCGGCGACCCCGCCTGGGGAGCTACACTGACGGGGATCGGCCAGAGCATCGGTCAAGCCCTGACCAGCACCGACGCTGGTGACTTGAAGAGGGCCCGCGAGACTCTGGCGCCGGTCCGCGGCGAGCTGGGCGCCCTGCGCCGGCGCAACGGAGTCATCGTGTTCTCCGACCGCGTCGACGAGGTCACGGCGGCGATGGACCGGCTCTGGCGGTTCCGCCACGAGAGGCCCGACTTCGGCGCCGCCGGGACCCTGCGCGAGCTCACAAGGGGGACCGCGGTCCTGGAGCACCTGCTCCAGCGCTGCCAGGAGGAGGCGCCGGCGGCCCTGCGCAACGATTCGGACTTCGTCCGGTTTCTCGACAGCGCCGCCGAGGGTATGGAGCGGCTGTGGCAGGCCATCGAAGGCAGGGACGAGCAGCTGCTGATCAACACCCTGCGCGAGCTGCGCTCCTTCGAGCGTCTGTTCTTCCTGCGCTTCGGCTAGCCGATCCGGCCGAGATCCGGGAAGGCTTCGAGGATCCAGTAGGCGATCTCGGACATGGTGCCGGTCAGGAACAGCACCCCGGTCAGCACCAGGAGCCCGCCCATGACCTTCTCCACCGCGCCCAGATAGCGGCGGAAGCGGGCCATGAAGGCCATGAAGGGGCGGGCGGCCAGGGCCGCGGCCAGGAACGGCAGGCCGATGCCGAGCGCGTAGGCCGTCAGCAGCAGGGTGCCCTCGAGCACCGAGTCCCCGGCCCCCGCAACGAAGAGGATGGCGGCCAGCACCGGCCCGACGCAGGGCGTCCAGCCGAACGCGAAGGCGAGGCCGACCACGTAAGCCCCGACGAGGCCGGCCGGGCGGCTTTCGAGGTGGAAGCGCGCCTCGCGGTACAGGAAGGGGATGCGGAGCAGGCCGAGGAAGTGCAGGCCCAGGACGATGATGATCACGCCGGCGATCTGGCCGAGCAGCCGGAAGTTCTCGGCCACGACCTGGCCGATCACAGAGGCCGTGGCGCCGAGGGCCACGAAGACCGTCGTGAAGCCGAGGACGAAGGCGAGGGCCGCGATGAACACCCGGCGTGCGGCGAGACCGCGCGCGGCCTGCTCTTCGGCCAGCTGGTCCAGCGTCAGGCCGCCGATGAAGCAGAGGTAAGGCGGCACCAGGGGCAGCACGCAGGGCGACAGGAACGACAGCAGGCCCGCCGCGAACGCGCCCGCGTGACCGACCTCCAGTCCCTCCACCCCGCTCGCCTCCCTGCCGCGCGCGCTATGCGCCGCGGATCTTGATGTTCGGGTTCTCGTCGACCTTGACGGTCTTGCGCGCTTCGATGTGGCGGCTGACCACATCGTAGACCGGCGGCCCCTCGGCGCCCTCGTTGACCGAGGCCCAGCCCGAGACGACATAGCTCTTGACCGGGTCGACCGGCTTGCCGTCCGCCAGCAGGGTCATGTCGGAAATGCGCTTGCCGATCGGCTTGCCGATATCGATCGTGTAGCCCAGACCGCCGGCCCGAACCATGTCGCCACCCTGCTGGTAGTAGGGGTCCGGGTTGAAGATGTTGTCCGCGACGTCCTCCAAGACCTCCTTGAGGAAGGCGCCGGTGAACTCGGTCCGGTAGGCGGTCGGATAGGTGATGGCCGTCTGGTTGTAGACGTCCTCCACGGTGATCTCCTGTCCGGGGATCAGCGTCGCCCCCCAGCGGAAACCCGGTGAAAGCGAGATCTGCGCGTCGCGCTGTTCGAGCAGGGCCTGGCAGATCAGGTCGTCGAAGGTGCCGTTGAAGTTGCCGCGCCGGTAGAGCAGGCTCTCCGTCCGACCGAGCACGCGGCCGAGCTCGGCCTTGTGGGGCGCACGGATCCTCTCGACCAACGCCGCCATCTTCGGGTCCGGCTGGATAACATCGGAGAACACCGGGATCAGGCGGTAGCGGTACCCGGCCAGCTTGCCGTCCTTCACCTCGAGGTCCAGACGCGACAGGAACTTGCCGTGCGAGCCGGAGGCGACGAGTAGCGTCTTGCCGACCTCGACGACCGCGGGCATTGCATCGTGGGTGTGGCCGGTCAGCACGACGTCGATGCCGGGGACCCGCGCGGCCAGCTTGCGGTCGACGTCGAAGCCGTTGTGGCTCAGCAGGACGACCAGCTGCGCCCCGTCGGCGCGCGCCTCGGCGACCCGCTTGGCCACGAGCTTCTCCTGGATGCCGAAGGACCAGTTGGGAATGAAGCGGGATGGATTGGCGATCGGTGTGTAGGGGAACGCCTGGCCGATGATCGCGACCCGGGTGCCGCCAACCTCCTTCATCACGTAGGGCCGAAATGCGTGGCCGCTGTCCTCGTCGAAGGCCGCGACCCCGTCGAAGAGCGCCTCCTCGGTAAGACGCACGTTCTGGGCGATGAAGTCCCCCCTGAACGCCTCGATGTTGGCGCGGATTTCATCCTCCCCGTAGGTGAACTCCCAATGACCGGTCATGGCGTCCACGCCGAGCCGATTGCACGCCTCCACCATGTCCATTCCGCGCGTCCACAACGCCGTCCCCGAACCCTGCCAGGTGTCGCCACTGTCCAGGAGCAGCGAGTTTCTGGCCTCGGCGCGTAGCTGCTTGACCAGGGTTGCCAGATGGGAAAACCCGCCAACGCGACCGAAGAGTTCCGCCGCATCCGTGAAACCCAGATAGGAAAAGGCGTGGGCCTCGATGGTGTCCGGCGCGATCCCGAAGTGACCGAGAAGATGCTCGCCGACCAGGTGTGGTGACTTCCCTTTCGCGCCAGCCACCCCTAGATTTACGTTCGGCTCGCGGTAGTAGATCGGCAAGAGCTGCGCGTGACAATCCGCCATGTGGAGCAGCCGCAAGTTGCCGAACGCGGGTACCTCGTAGAGTGATTCTCCCCTGGGACCCGCTGCGAGCCCCCGCCCGTTGAATCCGGGAAACGCCAGCCCGGCAGCCCCCGCGATTCCCATCATGCGAACGAACTCCCGGCGTGTCAGATCCATCGTTCCTCCTGCGTTCCACACGCACCGATGCCGCTAGATCTTAGCACGAAACCGACACATAAGTACCGCCCAACCCATTAAAAAATAGGTGATTTTGTCAATCACTTCGGCGTGGCTAGATAGGCTCGCAGGCCTGTGCCAAATCACATGCCTGACGACAGCCGCAGGAAGCGGGTCCATGCAAGGCGCAGTGGCGGGAACTCAGCTCCCCGGGGCGACGTCCCAGCGGGCAGATGCGAGCAGCAGCCTACTCGTTCTCACGACCGTAACGTCGCAATGCGGTGTCGACACTCAGGTGGACCGCCAGGTAAGCACCCAGGAAAACGATGACCTGGAATGACACGGAACTCGTCCACGCGATCAGCTTCAGCACGACAAATCCCGCGAGGGCACCCAAGATCCCGGGAACCAGTCGCAGTATGGTTTGCATTCGTGATCGCTCCATGTAGACAGGCAAAGGGTAGCGGGCTTCGGCGGTGCCATCGCCTCGCTAGTCGGACTCCGAGGGCGGCCGGCGGGCCCGTTTGGTGTGACTGCGTTGCTTCTTGTCCTCGAGCCGCCGCTTCTTGGAAGCGCGACTTGGTCGCGTGGCGAGCCTCGGCTTTTCCGGCTCTGCCGCACGGCGAAGCAGTGCCTGCAACCGGTCGATCGCGTCCTGGCGATTGCGCTCCTGACTTCGATACCGGCGCGCGTCGATGACCAACACACCGTCCTCGGTCAGACGGCGTCCCGCGAGGTTCCCGAGCCTAGATCTCGTTCCGTCATCCAAAGATGGGGAATTCGCCACATCGAAGCGCAGCTGGACCGCCGTGGCGACCTTGTTCACGTTCTGGCCGCCGGGCCCCGAGGCGCGAACGAATTTCAGACTTATCTCGTCTTCATCGATGGAAAGCTGCGGAGTGACTACGATCATTTAGTGTTCGCCTGAGACCCGTGCCGGGGAGCGCCACGGTGCGGGTTCAGTCCGCCTGGGATTCCCTAAGGATGGCGTCCAGCAGACTGCTGGCGCCAAGTCGAAACGTCGCGGGTGCGAGGAACACGGGCCCCATGATTACCGCCGCCAACTCGGTGTAGTCTCGAGCCTGCGCAACCGTGCGAATGCCGCCGGAGGCTTTGAAGCCAACGGGCCGGTCGCTCTCGGCGATCACCTCGAGCATGGCCCTGGCCGCCTCGGGCGTGGCATTGACTGCAATCTTGCCGGTAGAGGTCTTGACGAAATCGGCGCCCGCCTCGATGGCATCGCGGGTGGCATCCCGCACCCGATCAGCGCCCCCCATCGCGCCCGTTTCGAGGATGACCTTGAGGACCACCGAGCTCCCGCACGCCGCCCGGACCGCGGCGATCATATCCAGGGCAACGTCCCTTTCACCCGCCAACCAGGCACGGTAGGGCATCACCAGATCCACCTCGGTCCCGCCCGACTGAATGACCTTCTCCGTTTCCAGCAGTGCCACCTCCACCCCGTCGTCGCCGCTCGGAAAATTCGCCACGGCAGCAACAGCTATTCCGGTCCCGTCCAGGTTTTCCGCACAGCGTGCGACGAAACGAGGCCATACGCAGACCGCGGCTACGGGACCCAGCGGGGTCGATGCCCGCCGGCACAGGTCGTCGACCGTCGCCTCGGTGTCATCGTCGCCGAGACTGGTAAAATCCAGCAGGGAAACCAGCGTCCCCAGATCAGTCACTACCAAGCTCCTCCGCGAAAGCCGACAGCAGACGGGCGAGATCGTCCGCGGCGTCACCGGCGGCGCGTAGAGTCTGCTCGTGGCTGGGAGGCTCCTCCCCCATTCCCGCAGCGTAGTTCGTAACCACCGAAATGCCGGCCACGCGCAGCCCGAGGAAACGGGCGAGTATGGTCTCCGGGACGGTCGACATACCCACCAGGTCTGCACCCAGATGATTGGCGGCGCGGATTTCAGCGGAGGTCTCGAAGCTCGGACCGGAGAACCACATGTACACGCCCCGGTGGATATGAATCGCGAGCCCACGGGCATGATCGTTCAGCGCCTTCACGAGCTCGGGGTCGTAGGCGTCGGACATGTCCTGGAAGCGCTCGGCCGCCGACTCGCCCACCAGTGGATTTGGCAGCCCGAGGGCAATGTGATCGGTGATCAGGACCAGACTGCCGGGTGCCGCATAGGGCATCATGCTACCCGCAGCGTTGGTGAGAATCAGCGTCTCGCAGCCCAAGCCCTTCAGGGTTTCGATGGGGCAGCGCATGCCATCGCTTCGCCCGGACTCATAGTAGTGGCTGCGACCCCTGAGCAGCGCAACCTCGGTATTGCCCAAGCGGCCGAGGAGCAGGGTTCCCGCGTGTCCCTGGACGCTCGGTTGCGGAAATCCGGGAAGCTCCGCATAGCCGATACTCTCGGCCCACGTCACCCGCTCCGCGACGGCGTCCAAACCCGAACCGAGGATGATACCGAGCCTAGGTCGTACGTCCCCGAGCCGCCCACGGACGACGGCCACGGCCTGCGCCGAATCATTCATTCCAAGCTCCACGGGCCGAAGGCGCGGGGCACGACGTGCTCGAAGCCCGCCTGCAGGGGCGCGGCGCCGCGATCGTGGGCCTTCGAGAGCGGGTGCTGGGCCTGGCCCCGCTTTCCACGCCGGTGCTGGTGCGCGGCGAGCCTGGCAGCGGCCGGGACACGGTGGTGCGCGCGCTCCACGAGACCGGCTCGAGCGCGACGGAGGGACTGATGCGCATCGAGGCCAGCCGCTTCACGCGCGCGCTACCGCTGGATCCGGGTGGTGCCGTGTATCTCGACGGCGTCGAGCAGCTCTCCGGGGCCGGGCAGGAGTACTGGGCGCGTCGGCTGGAGGAAGCGGCGCCCGGACCTCGGCTGCTCGCTTCTTCCAGCCGCCCGTTGCGCCGCGCCATGCGCTCCGCCGGCTTCCACCCCGGGCTCGCGACTGCGCTCGATCGCTTCGAGATCCGCGTCCCGAGCCTGGCCGAGCGGCGCGAGGACTTTGCGGAGCTCGCACACGCGCTGGTGGCGCGCGCGGGCAGCTGCCTCGGGCGCAGCGGGCTGCGGCTCTCCCAACCGGCGCTGGAATTCCTGCAACGGACGACCTGGCCTCGCAACGTTGCCCAGCTCGAGGAGGTGCTCGAGCGCGCGGTGGCCTTCACGCGTGGGCGGGAGATCCCGCGTCGCACTGTCACCGGGCTGTATGCGGACTCCGAGGAGACGCTCGCGAGCATCCGCCGCGCGCACGCGACCCTCGAGCGCGAAGAGCTGCTCGACGCGATCCAGCGCAGCGGTGGCAACATCAGCCGCACCGCGCAGCGGCTCGGGCGCAGCCGTAGTGCGGTCTATCGGCTGATCGAGAAGCATCGCATTCCGCTCTCGCAGCACCGCTAGTGCGAGGCACGGTTCGCGTGCGGAATCCAGAGAGCGGGCATCGGGTCGATGTGTGGGCGTGCTCGCGCGCACGCAGGCTTTGCCCCGACCGCTGTCACGCGAAGGGGACGTTCGCGGACGCCCGCGCACGCATCACGCAGGGTCGATCGCGCCGCGGCGTTGACCTGCGCTCGCCGCGTCGCCGAAGCTGTGCGGGCCCCGGAGTCCCGGTGAGGAACCATGAGCGCGACCCCCTGTGTCCATCTGCTTCAGGTGCCGCCTCCGTACGCTGAAGCGCTGCGCGAGCTGGCTGCGGCCCGCAAGCTTCCCGTCGTCGACGGGCCCTGTCGCGACGCGCGCTGTACGGGACTCGTCCTGGTCGGTGGTGTGGAGTCCGACTCGATCGACGCCTTCGAGGCGGCTCGCAAGTGCCACCCCGAGGCGCCGGTGGTCTCGCTGCTCTCGGCGCGTGACATCGACACGGCGGTCGC
>CAMYMY010000112.1 GCA_947259625.1 uncultured Kiloniellales bacterium
CAGGAGAGCGGCCTGGACGGCGTGGTCTGCAGCCCGCGGGAGATCGCGGCTCTGCGGCGCGCGTGCGACCCCGCCTTCGTCCTCCTGGTACCCGGCATCCGGCCCGACTGGGCGGTCAGGGGCGACCAGAAGCGGGTCATGACCCCGGCCGAAGCCCTGGCCGCCGGCGCCGACTACCTGGTGATCGGCCGGCCGATTACCGGCGCCGAGGACCCGGCCGCCGCCGCTCGGCGCATCGTCGGCGAACTCGCGGGATAGAGCGCAACATGTCGATGGGCCCGCCTCCGGCTCCCCTCAGCGACCTGCCGGTCGGCGCGTCGGTCTCCGCGGCCTATCGCAGCGTGTTCGGCCGGCTCGGCTACCTGATGCGGGCCGCCCTGGTGCCGTTTCTGCTCTCACTCCTCATCCTGGTCCTGAGTCGGGCCGCGGGGGAAAGCCCTATCCTGATACAGGTGCTGGGGTTGCTCACGCTCGGGCCTTACACGATCTTCGCGGTGGCCTGGCATCGCGCCGTGTTGCTGGATGCACGACCGCCGGTGATTCCGGTTTGGGAGAAGCGGCATTGGCGCTTCCTCGGCTATCTGTTGATCATCACGGCGGTCAGCTACGGCGCGAGCTTTCTTTACCAGCCCGTCGTGGCCTCCGCCTTTCTGACGCCCGAGGGGCCGGCGACCACGAGCCTCGACATGCGCGCCGTCCTCGTCGCGCTCATCAGCCTGGTGCTTGTGATGTATCTCTTCTTGCGTATCAGCTTCGTGTTCCCGGCAGTCGCCGTGGACGAGATCTATGGGCTCGCCTTGGCTTGGCGTCACAGCAAAGGCCAGGGTCTGCGCCTGTTCGGGGCCATGTTCACGACCATGATTCTGGCATACCTCGGCATGATGATCGTCTTGCAGGTTCTGCTCACCCCGTTCACTGGGGCCCTGCACGAGTCCGAGGACACGGCTTTCCTGATGACGGCCGTAGAGACGCTGAATCTCGCGCTCAACTATATCCTCATAGCCCTCAGCCTCAGCCTGATCTCGGTCGCGTTCCGCACCTGTACCGGATGGATTCCCGACGCTCTTGGCCCGCCTGGCGGCCCCCTTGCCGGAGTCCCCCCGAACGACGACGCCGGCACTTGACGCTTCCGGACCATCCGTGGTCCTTCCATGTCGAGGGAATGGTGCGAACAGGACAAGCCATGGCGATCGAGGTGAAGATCTGCGGCATCAACACGGCCAAGGCCATGGCCGCCGCGGTTGGCGGCGGCGCCGGGCTGGTTGGTCTGGTGTTTTATCCGCCCTCGCCGCGCTACCTGGGCCCGACCGAGGCCGCCGCGCTGGCGGCCCGCGTGCCGCCGGGCATCGTAAAGGTCGGGCTGTTCGTCGACCCGGACGACGCGACCCTGAGCACGGTCCTGAAGCAGGTGCCGATCGAGCTCATCCAGCTCCATGGGTCCGAGGCGCCGGGCCGGGTGGCCGCGATCAGCGGGCAATTCGGCCGCCCGGTCATGAAGGCCATCAAGGTCGCCGAACCCGAGGACCTGGAAGCGGCAAGCCGCTACCTGGAGGTCGCCGACCGACTGCTGTTCGACGCCAAGCCGCCCAAGCACATGACCGAGGCCTTGCCGGGCGGCAATGCGGTTACGTTCGACTGGCGGCTGCTGGCCGGGCGGACCTGGCGCCGTCCCTGGATGCTGTCCGGCGGACTGGACCCGGACAACCTGGCCGAGGCGGTCGAGATTTCCGGGGCGCGCGCGGTCGACGTATCCTCCGGTGTCGAGGACCGGCCCGGCCTCAAGGACCCCGCGAAGATCGCGGCGTTTCTGGAAACCGCGCGCGCACTCTGACCGAGCGATCCCGAGCCGGCGGCTCCCCGGCAGGCGACGGCAAATAGCCCTGGACACGACTCGAATCGGAGTGCGACAAGCAAACGGTTCAATGTGCTTCGGCGGGGTCCGCAGCTAAGCGCGGTTTGCCGTAATCTGGACGGGCCCGTTGTCGTAACGTTGCTGGCTCGAATGGTGCCGAGGCCGTCCAAGTGAACCTGTTCGGCAGGCTGAGCGAAAACATCCACGCCCTGTCCGCGCGTATGCATAGCCGTGTGGTCCTGGAGTCCGCCATGGCCGCGGCGGCGCTGGTGGCGACGTCCGACGGCGAGGTTTCCTTTGCGAAACGAGCGACCCTCGACAAGGTCCTGGCCTCGCTGGATGCGCTCAAGGTCTTCGAGGTCCATGTGGCGATCGGCCTGTTCAACGGCTTCGCGGTCGCGATACGCGAGCACGAGGACGCCGGCAGGGGCCGGGCGCTGAGCTGCGTATCGGAGGCCGCCGGCGACCGTCAGGCCGCCGACCTCATCATGCGGATCGCCCGGGCGATCGGCCAGGCCGGCAACGGCTTCTCGGTGCGGGAAGTGACCCGGATCACCGAGATATCCGCCGCCTTGGGCATCGCCTCTCCGGATCTCTGCGACGAGCGCCTCGCGGTCCCCAAGGGGCGCGGCAAGGCGCCGCACATCATCGCCCTGGGGAATGAGAAGGGCGGGACGGGGAAATCGACCGCCGCAATGCACCTGGCGGTCGCGCTGCTCAAGCTCGGCCGCAAGGTCGGCACCCTCGACTTCGACGGCCGGCAAGCAACGCTGTCGACCTTCCTCAGGAACCGCGCGGCCGCTGTCGCGGCGGGCAACCGGGACCTCCCGATGCCGCTGCACCGCCGCGTCGAGCGCTCCGCCCTGCGCGATCGCGGTCAGGCCGAATCCGAGGACCGGGCGCGAGTCCGCGAAGCCTTCGCCCAGCTTGCGGGCTGCGACTACGTGGTCATCGACACCCCGGGCAGCGAGTCCTACCTGTCCCGCATTGCCCATTTCAATTCCGACACGCTGATCACACCGCTCAACGACAGCTTCCTCGACATCGACGTGCTGGCCAAGATCGACCGCAGCAAGCGCAGGGCGCTGGCGCCCAGCGAATACTGCAAGATGGTCTGGGACCTGAACACGCAGCGGCGATCGGACGGCGGCAAGGCGATCGACTGGATCGTCATGCGAAACCGTCTGGCGCACATCGACGCGCGCAACAACCGGGAGATCTCGGCCCTTCTGAAACAGCTCTCCCAGCGCATGGGCTTCCGTCTCGAGCCCGGGTTCAGCGAACGTGTCTCCTTTCGGGCCTATTTCGAAACCGGCTTCACGTTGCTCGACCTGTCCGACGAGGGGGCGGAGGCCTGGAACAACAAGAGCCACGAGCACGCCCGCGAGGAAATCGGCGATCTCTTGACCGCCGTCGGCGTGACTGAAGAGCACGGGCGGGCCGCGGAGAGAATCCCCAGGGCCGTCGGGCTGCACTGAACGGCGGGTAGATTGCGGGAGAGTTCTTGCGACGGCCGGGACCGAGGCCCGCCGGATGTTCATGCCGTTTCGGATTTCCCAGCACGCGCCTTATAACAACACGGCGCGAGAGCCGGTCGAATTCGCTGCTTATAGTGAAGATCCAGCCGCGGCGGTGACAGAGTGCCACGTCTCCCGCCCGCCGGATCCGCAGGCGATCGCCGCAAAGGAGCAAAGAGGAACTCACATGCGGCCATCGATCGAGAAGACCTTTGCAACCTGGGACAGGACGGAGCTGTTCTACCGGGCTTGGCCGACGGAGACACCCAGCGATCGGGCGATAATCTTGTTCCATCGGGGCCACGAGCACTCGGGGCGCTGGAAGGACGTGATCGACAAGCTCGAACTGCCGGGCTATTCGGTCTTTGCCTGGGACGCGCGCGGCCACGGCCGGTCGCCCGGTGAGCGCGGCTATGCAGAAAGCTTCGGATCGCTCGTCAAGGATGTCGACTCCTTCGTCCGGCATGTCGCGACGGAACACGGCTTCGCCTACGAGAATCTCGTCGTCATGGCGCACAGCGTCGGCAGCGTCCTGGTCAGCACCTGGGTGCACGATTATGCACCGCCGATCCGGGCGCTCGTTCTGGGCAGCCCCGCCTTGCGCGTCAGGCTCTACGTGCCCTTCGCCGTGCCAGGGCTGCGCCTGCTGCGGAAGATAAAGGGCAAGACCTTCATCAAGAGCTATGTGAAGGGCAAGCTGCTGACCCGCGACCCGGTGAAGGCGCGCTCCTACAACGAGGATCCGCTGATCACGCCGAACATCGCAGTGAATATTCTCTTGGGGCTGCGCGACGCGGCCACGCGGCTGATCCAGGATTCGGCCGCCATCACGGTCCCGGTGCTGGTCCTGACCTCGGGCGGCGACTGGGTCGTAGAGCAGCCGCCCCAACGTCGCTTCTTCGAGGGGCTGTCGAGTCCGAGGAAGGAGATGCACGTATTCCCGGGCTTCCTGCACGACACCTTCAACGAGATCGACAGCCACCTGCCGATCGGCAAGGCGCGCGACTTCATCGAGGACGTCTTCACCAACCCGCTGGAAGCGCCGGATCACATCAACGCCGATCGCACCGGCCATACCAAGAAAGAGTTCGATCGGCTGTGTCGGCCAGCCCCGGCGATGGCCGCCAGCGGCTTTGCGCTCATGCGCTTCTTCCTGTCGACGATCGGGCGCTTGAGCGAGGGCATCCGGGTCGGGTGGCGGAGCGGTTTCGATTCGGGGGCCATGCTGGACTACGTCTACCGCAACGAAGCGAAAGGGCTGACGCCGCTCGGCCGGTTGATCGACCGGCAATACCTGGACAGCCCGGGTTGGCGCGGCATCCGTCAACGCAAGCTCCACCTCGAGGCGATGCTGGAGCAAGCGATCGACCGTATCCGAAGCAATGGCGAGAAGGTGCATATCGTCGACATCGCGACGGGTCAGGGCCGTTACGTGCTGGACGTCCTCGCCCGGGAAGGCGGCCAAACGATCACGGCGCTGTTGCGCGATTTCAGCGACGACAATGTCCGCGCGGGAGCGGTGCTGGCGGCGGAGATGGGCCTGGGAGGCGTCGCGTTCGAACAGGCCGATGCCTTCGACCGAGAGTCGCTGGCCGGACTCACGCCCAAGCCCAATATCGGAATCGTCTCCGGTCTGTACGAATTGTTCCCCGACAACGAGCCTGTGCGCGCCTCGCTCGCCGGCCTGGCGGAGGCGATGGTGCCCGGCGGATTCCTCGTCTACACAGGCCAGCCCTGGCATCCGCAGATCGAGTTCATTGCGCGGGTGCTGACCAGCCACCGCAGAGGCGAACCCTGGATCATGCGACGCCGGATTCAAGCGGAAATGGATGCGTTGGCAGCCGAGGCCGGCTTCGAGAAGATAGCCATGGCGGTCGACGAGGACGGCATCTTCACTGTGTCGCTGGCGCGGAAGGTTTGAACCTTGGGTGCAGCAGCCACCCCTCGGCCGATAAAGGAAGCCTGTTTGTGGCTCTGCTTCCTCGGTCCGTTCTTTTTTCTGGTCTACGGTTTCGCCAACTGGGCAGCGGCGCAACGATCTTCGGTCGGCAGCTTCTTTTTCGACTGGGAGCGGGCCATCCCCGTGCTGCCCTGGATGGTTATTCCCTATATGTCTATCGACCTGTTCTTCGCGGGCGCACTCTTCGTCTGCAGCGACAGGGGGGAGCTCCGGACCCACGTCAAGCGCGTGGTCTTCGCCATCCTCGTTTCGGCGCTCGGGTTCCTCCTGTTCCCCCTCGCCTTTGCCTTCCCGCGGCCCGAGGTCGACGGGCTGCTGGGTGCGATCTTCGGCGTCCTGCACGGCTTGGACCAACCTTACAACCAGGCGCCGTCACTCCACATCAGCCTGCTGATCCTGTTGTGGGCCGTCTACGGCCGCCATTTGCGGGGATGGCTGGGCTGGGCAGCGCACATATGGTTTGCGCTGACCGCCGCCTCGGTGCTGTTTACCTATCAGCACCACTTCATCGACATCCCGACCGGGGCGCTGGTCGGGGTCACGGCTCTCTACCTGTTTCCCGGGCGCCAGGCCGAAGCGCCCCTGGTGCCGTTCCGCCCTACGCGGGTGCACCGGACAATCGCCCTGCGTTATGCACTCCTGGCTGCACTGCTGACAGGGGGATCTGCGCTCTGGCCTCCGGCGGCCCCAGCCTTGCTCTGGGGCGCGCTGGCCGTTGCCCTGGTTGCGCTGGGCTACATCTGGCTGGGTCCCGCGGTCTTCCGCAAGCACGACGGCCGTATGAGCGGTGCCGCGATCCTCCTGCTGGCACCTTACCTCCTGGGGACCGAGCTGTCCTTTCGGTGGTTTTGCCGCCGCGATGACCCCTATGGCGAGGTGGTGCCCGGTCTGCTCGTCGGCCGCAGGCTCAACCCGCGCGAGGCATCCACGGCGGTGGCTGCGCAGGGCATCGCGACGGTCGTCGATCTGACCGCCGAGTTCTCCGAGACCGAGGTATTCCGGGACCTGTGCTATTTCAATCTTCCGATTCTCGACCTGACGCCGCCGACGCCGGACGAGCTTTGCGTCGTCTGCCGGTTTATCGACAACCGAATTGGCACGGGCCCGGTCTATCTGCACTGCGCCCTCGGCTACTCCCGCAGTGCCATCGCCGCGGCCGCCTATCTGCTGTATGCCGGTTGCGCCGAGAGCGCCGAGCAGGCGGTTGAACTGCTGCGTCGTGCGCGGCCCAAGGCTGTCTTGACAGATGCGCACGTGGCGGCACTGCGCGCCGTCCTCCCGGGCGTTAGCGACGAGCGGTTCGGTGAACTGCAGCCCTGCGCTGCCCGCTGAGCCACCGGAGAACACCGTCGCCGCCGGCTCACTCCCAGTCCGGCAGCTTTCCTTCCTTGGCCAGGGAGCGGATGGCACCGTCGAGTGCGGCCATGAACTCCTGGCGTGCGCCCGGCCAAGCGAGCTTGGCGCCAACGAAGATATCGCAGAAGAACGGCACCAGAAGGGATTCCCCTTTGGGCAGGGCCTTGCCGAGGCCGTGTAGGAAGACGGGGATCACCGGTGTCCGAGGGTGACGTTCGGCCAGGTGCGCGACACCGGTCTTGAAGGCTGCCAGATGTTCCGGCTCGCCGCGGCTACCCTCGGGAAAGATGATCAAGATATCTCCCCGATCCAACGCCTCGTGGCAGCCCCTGAGCGGATCGCCCCCCGAGTGGTGCAGCTTGCGGTTGAGTGGGATGATCCCGATGATTTGCGTCGCGAACCATGCCAGTCCTTTTCGGCTCAAGAAGTAATCGGCCGCCGCCACGGGCCTGAGGCTCTTGAGCAACCGCTGGGGAAACAGGGTCATCAGCGCAAGCGTGTCGAGGTGGCTGTTGTGGTTGGCCACGATGATCGCCGGTCCGGCCATCGGCAGACATTCGCGGTGGCGGATATTGATGCCGAGCACGATCAGCACCAGTGGCCGGACCACGACGAGAAAGAAGCAGTAGCGAAGAACTCTATTCACTGGATCGCTCCGACGGTGCGAGCAGAGATCAATAGTAGAAGTAATAGGTGAAGTGGAAGAACAGCGGTGCCGTAAAGGCGAGGCTGTCGACACGATCCAGAATGCCCCCATGGCCGGGCAACAGGCTGCCGCTGTCCTTGACGCCCAGGTCGCGCTTGACCGCGGAGATCGTCACGTCGCCGCAGAATCCGCCGAGGCCGATGATCAGGCCGGCCGCCAGCGCGTAGGGCCAGGAGAACGGGGTAAGCCAAACCGACAGCAGCGCTGCCAGCAGGATCGTGGTCGAAACGCCGCCGATCAAACCCTCCCAGGTCTTGTTCGGGCTGACCGAGGGCATGACCCGGCGCCGCCCCAGGCCGCGTCCCCAGAGGTACTGAAAGACGTCGTTCGCCTCGGTCACGACGACCAGGAAGAGCAACAGCCCCGGGCCGCCCGCCGGCGGGTTCCCCTCGGCCGGCAAGGCCAGCAGATAGGCCACGTGGCTCAGGCTGAACAGCGTGACCATCAGGCCCCAGTGCAGCATTCCGGCCGCGCGCAGGAACCCCTGGGTCACGCCGCCGACCACCATGCGAAAGGCCAATCCGAGAAACATGTAGACCGGAACGAAGATGATGAACATCCCGTACCATTCCATGAAGACCCAGAGGAACTGCACGGGGATCGCCAGGTAGGCCCAGAACAGCACCCGCCGGTCGGCGCGGCGCGTCGGGATCAGTGAAAGGTACTCCTTGAGCGCCAGGAAGCTTATCAAGCCGAACAGCACCAGCGCGGCCCCGCGGCTGAACACCAGGGCCAGGCTGAAAAGCGACACCATCAGCCACCAGGACTTGATCCTGAGCACGAGCTCGCCGTGACCGCCCGGTTTCCGACGGGTAAGCCAGGCAACGGCCAAGCTCGCGATCGTGAGAACGCCGAAGACCGCGGCCAGGGTCCAGAGGACGGCGGGCGCCAGGGTGGTGAGGATCACGGCGTCCGTTCCTCGAGGGCCTTGCGCACCCGATTTACGGCGGTCAAAGCCAGCAACAGCAGGACCAGCCAAAGCACCCAGTCGAGCCAGGCCCCTGGCGGGACACCCAGTGCAAGCACAAACCCCAATCCGCCGAAAACCGCGGCCCGATCGCTCTTGCCCATCGGACCGTCGTAGCGGCGTCCCGCGCCGACCGCCAGCGCCAGTATCCCGGCCGCCTCGGCGATCAGGGCCAAGACCACGACGAGCACGACGAGCGCTGGGGGCAGTCCCGGCACCAGGGCGAGGGGCAGGTAGAGCGCCGCATCGGATAGCAGATCACCCAGCTCGTTCAGTATGGCGCCCAGCGCCGAGGCTTGCCCGTGCTCGCGCGCGAGAATGCCGTCGACGGCGTTGAGCCCCATGCTCACCAGGAGCACGGCGGGCAGCAATAGGAGCAACCAGGTTCGCTCCGGCCAGAGCGCGATCACACCACCGCAAACGATCGACAGCGCGAGCGCGGCCAAGGTTACCTGATTGGCGCTGACCCCGGCCCCGGCCAGCGCCGCGGTGACCGGCATCAAGAGCTTTTGAAAACGAGGTTTGAGACTATAGACGCTCAACGGCACGGCAGATGCTCTCGATTACTCCCATGGCGAAATCGACCATCGTGGCGCCTAGCATCCGCCTCCGCCGCTCCAGTGACAAGCCAAAGCCGCCACAGGCATTGCGAGGCGCCGTGGAATGGGGCAGATTGCGCCGTCTCGGAGACAAGACCAGAACACGCATGATGGATTCCCTCAACACCTATCGGGGCGGCCCGGACGAACAGGGCCATTTCGGCATGTTCGGCGGCCGTTTCGTCGCCGAAACCCTGATGCCGCTTATCCTCGAGGTCGAAAGGGCCTACGAGGCCGCCAAGGCCGACCCGGCCTTCCAGCAGGACTTCGACCGCTACGCCAAGCACTACATCGGCCGGCCGAGCCCGCTCTATTTCGCTAGCCGGTTGACCGAGCATTTCGCCAAGGGCGGCGCGGAGGGCAAGGGCGCCAAGCTGTACTTCAAGCGCGACGAGCTGAACCACACCGGCGCGCACAAGATCAACAACTGCCTGGGCCAGATCCTGCTGGCCAAGCGCATGGGCAAGACCCGGATCATCGCCGAGACCGGCGCCGGCCAGCACGGCGTG
>CAMYMY010000113.1 GCA_947259625.1 uncultured Kiloniellales bacterium
GCCGCCGGTCGTGCACTTCGCCCAGATCAACAAGATGGACGGGTTCTTCGTCACGGCGCGCCGGCCGGATCCGGCCTTCGCTTGGGACAAGCTGCGCTCGGGCCGTGTTCTGGTCGACCACGGCGGCCAGCCATTGGCGATGTTCAAGTACGCCTGTCACAAGGCCGGCGTTGATTATGCCGCGCTCGAGGCCGTCGACGCTGGCAGCGCCGCCGAGATGGACAGGGCGTTCCGCGCCGGCGAGGGCGACTATGTTCACCAGCAGGGCCCCGCCCCCCAGCAGCTCGAGGCCGACGGCGTCGGCCACGTGGTCGCCTCGGTCGGCGAGGTTATCGGTCCCTGCGCGTTCTCCAGCCTGGCGGCGACGCGCGAGTGGCTCGCGAGCGACATGGCCGGGGCCTTCATCCGCGCCTATCGCAAGGCCCGCGCCTACGTCAACGAGACCCCGGCCGCCGAGATCGCCGCTGCCGAGGCCCCGTTCTTCCCGGAGATCGATGCCGCCGTGCTGACCAAGACCATCGCGTTTTACCAGACGCTCGGCTGCTGGTCGCCGGAGCCGGAGATCGCGCGCGCTGCTTTCGAGGTGACGGTCGACGTCTTCCTGCATGCCGGGCTGATCACCCGCCGCCATCCTTACGACGAGATCGTCGCCCCGCCGCCCGCCGACTGACGGCGCACACGACGCGGGCGCCATGCCTTGCGCGGCAGGGCGCCCGGACCCGTCGCGTCGATCTTAGATCGGGCGGTAGCCCTCGATCTTTGCCAGAATCTCCTGTTCGAGCTCGCTGCGCCGCTGTTTCAGCCAGTTGGCCTCGGCCGCGGCGACCGAGCCGCCCATCACGTCGAGCCGGCCGAGCTCCCTGGCCGACAGCTCGTACTCCTGACAAAGAAACCCGAAGGTCTCGTCCCTGCACATCAGCTCGGAGACCGTTCCTTCGTCCTCGGGAAACCGCTCGACCAAGTCGCGGATGCGCTTGATCATGGCTCCTCTCCTCGCGAGGATCGCGTCTCCTATATATGGGTTCGCCCGCGCGCATGTTCCATCCGGCCGCGGCGTTTTTGCGAGGCCGGATGAACGGTCGCTGGGAGGACCGGCGCAGCTTGCGCGACTTGAGCCCGGGCGGCTCAAGGGTGGTGTTGTTCGGTCGCCCCGAGTTCCTCTGTCTCCGGGGCCGCCGCCTCCGGCTCCGGCGCCTTCGGTTCCGGCGGCTTTTCGGCGGCGGGCTTTGGCCGCGGGTCGCGGGGCAGCGCCCGGTCGGCGCCGACGGCGCAATGCCCCGGCTTCCAGCGCCTCACCCGGCGCTCGGCCTCGACGATCTCGTGGCCGTTCATCTCGTCGCCCAGGCGGTCGCGGAAATTGGCCGCGGCGCTGTCGTTGGCGTGCATCGCGAGGCTGAGCCACAGGTAGGCCCGCACCACGTCGCGTTCGGTCGGCCACCAGCCGCGCCAGTAATGCAGGCCGATCGCCCGCCGGGCCTTGGCGTCGCCCCGCTCGGCGTCGTTGCACAGCCCCTGCCAGGCCTCGTTGGGATAGCCCTCGTATTCCACCCGCGCCTCGGCGGTCACGCTGCCGGCTACGGTCTCGCCGCTTCCGCTGTCCTCGATCGAGGAGTGGACCGCGCCGTCGTCGTATTCGGCGCTAAGTCTGTACATGCGCTCGTCCTTGGCGCTGAATTCGATCCGGTCGTGGTAGCGCCGCACCGCGCAGCCCTTTTCCGCGGTGCAGGCCGCCGTGACTTCGTACTCGAACAGCACCTCGTGCCGGCCGGCGGCCAGCGCTATCCGGTTCCGCCAGGCAAAGCGGCCGTCGACTGCCTTGATCAGCAGAGTGGCGCCGCCGTCTTCCCAGCGTTGCTGAAAGAAGTCGGCCTCCAAGACGACCGTATCCTCGCCCGGCGCGGGACCCTCCGCGGTGCCGCATGCGGAGAGGGCGAGGCCCGAGGCGAGGACGGCGAACGGCCAGAGCTGGAAACGGCGGTCGATCATGGCTTCGGCTCCTCGAAAGGGAACCTTAGCTAGACATAGTTAACTCTTTTGTACTATTCGACTGGCGCCGAGTGCCGACCAAACGACTGCGGTCATCAGCCGCGGATTACCGGAAAGAGCGCGCTGTCGAGCGGGTCGCCGGGCCGAAGCGCGCAGTCCGGGAAGTCAGGGAAGGGCGGCGACATCTCGCCCTGGCGGATGGCGAAGCGGGCGTCGTCGCCCGTCCAGCGGAAGGCGACGGCGCGCCGCCGGGCCTCCGGCGAGGCGTTGCCCGGCGCGCCGTGCACGGTGCGGAAGTGGAAGGCGGCGCAGTCCCCGGGTTCCATGTCGAAGGACACGATCTCGTATTTGTGGCGCTCGGCCTCGATGTCGGGCATGGTCTCGTAGCCCGTGTCGCCGCGCTGGTAGTCGACGCCGACGAACTTGGTCGGCGTGAACCAGCGACCCCAACGGTGCGAGCCGGCAATGAACTCGACGCTCCGCTCTTTCGGCACCGGGTCGAGCGGCAGCCACAGGCTGACCGTGTCGAAGCCGTCGACGCAGTAGTAGGGCTGGTCGTGGTGCCAGGGGGTGCGGTCGGAAGTGCCCGGCTCCTTCACGACGACGTGCTCGTGGAAGAAGTTGACCTTGGCCGAGCCCATCAGCGCGCGGGCGATATCGGCGGCCGGCGAGTTGCGCGCGAAGTCCTCGTACTCCGAGATCCGCCGCCAGTTGCAGTAGTCGCCGAAGAAGTGGCCGGGGTCGCCCTCCTTGGTGTAGTCGCTGCGATAGGGACCGGGCTCGGCGATGTTGCGCGCGAGGCCCCTCGCGAGCGTGTCGATCCAGGGGCCCGAAAACGCGCCTCTCAGCACAACCACCCCGTCGCTCTGATAGCGCGCGACGTCTTCCTGGCGCAGGCCCTTCGGCAGCATGACAAGTTCTCTCCCCGCCGTTCGTCGCCAGTCTGGAGCAACGGTCCGGCGATTGGCAACCCGAACCTAATGCTTCTCGTCGTTTCCGTCCGGCCCCGCCAACCGGACCCAGACGGCCCGGTTGCGCCGCGGGGGTGGCTCGGACTAAGGTGGCGGTCATACGACGGCCTGGGCCCGAGGCAGGTAGCGCTGGGCGACAGGAACGTCAAAATAATCAATTGGGACAGGGGAAAAGCTCATGTTGCACTTCACGTCTCTCGGTAACTCCCTGGTCGCCGTCTTGGCGCTCGTCGGCGCCGGGCTCGCGGCCCAACCGGCCAAGGCCGACTGCCCGCGCGGCAACCTCGACGTCAGCTACTGCGACGAGAACGGCGATCTGGTGGCCGATATGCCCAAGGATTCGAGCAAGTGGCTCGATCCCGACACGCTGATCTTCTCCTACACGCCGGTGGAGGATCCCTCGGTCTACGAGAACGTCTTCACTGAGTTCATGGAATATCTGGCCCAGAAGACCGGCAAAAAGGTCAAGTGGTACGGTGCCGAATCCTACGCGGCGCAGGTCGAGGCCATGCGTTCGGGGCGCCTCCACGTGGCCGGCATCTCGACCGGTCCCACGGTGTTCGGCGTCAATCTGGCCGGTTACGTGCCGGTCGCGATCATGGGCAAGGCGGATGGCCAGTTTGGCTACCGGCTGCAGCTGATCACCCACAAGGACACCGACATCAAGGAGATCACGGACCTCAAGGGCCGCAAGGTCGCGCACGTGACGCCGTCGTCGAACTCGGGCAACCAGGCGCCGCGGGCGCTGTTCAAGTCGATGGGCGTGGTGCCGGACCAGGACTACGAGGTCATCTATTCGGGCAAGCACGACAACTCGATCATGGGCGTCGCCAACAAGGACTACGACGCCGCCCCGGTCGCCTCCAGCGTGCTCGACCGGATGGACGACAAGGGTGTGGTGAGCAAGGAGGACCTGCGCATAATTTGGCAGTCTCGGCTGTTCCCGACCACTTCCTACGGCTATGCCCACAACCTGACGCCGGCCTTGCAGAAGTCCGTGACGGACGCCTTTCTCAGTTTTGATTGGACGGGCACCGGCCTGAAGGAGGAGTTCGGCAAGAAGTCCGACAAGTTCATTCCGATCACCTTCAAGGAGCACTGGGCGGACATCCGGACGATCCAGGATACGAACGGCGTCGTCTATTCGAAGGCCGCTCTCGAGGGCCTCAAAGTGAAGAAGAAGAAAAAGTAATCGTAAGAGCGGTCCAGGAGGGCCGCCGTCCTGGAGGCGGCGGCCCGCCCGCCTTGGTGCGCAATGCTTGAAATCTCCGATCTGGTCAAGACCTACCCCAACGGGCTGCGGGCCTTGCACGGCGTGAACCTGGCCGTCGACCGCCCGGTGGTGGTCGCCGTCATCGGCTCCTCGGGCGCCGGCAAGTCGACGCTCATCCGCTGCATCAACCGCCTGGTCGCGCCGAGCTCGGGCAAGGTGGTCCTGAACGGCACCGACATCACCGCCCTCGGCCGCGCGGGGCTCAGGAAGGCGCGCCGGCGCATGGGCATGATCTTCCAGGAGTACAATCTGGTCGAGCGCCTGACCGTGATGGAGAACGTGCTTTCGGGGCGGCTCGGCTATGTCGGCTTCTGGCGCGCCTACCGGCGCCAATTCCCGCCCGAGGACGTGGCCGCCGCCTTCGAGCTCCTGGACCGGGTCGGGCTTTCGGGGCGCGAGGACGCGCGTGCCGACGCGCTCTCGGGCGGCCAGCGCCAGAGGGTCGGCATCGCCCGTGCCCTCATGCAGCGCCCGGAGCTGCTGCTGGTCGACGAGCCCACTGCCAGCCTCGATCCCAAGACCGCGCGTCAGATCATGCGCCTCATCGTCGAGCTTGCGCACGAGCGCGGCACCCCGGCGCTCGTCAACATCCACGACGTGGCGCTCGCCCAGGGCTTTGCCGACCGTATCGTGGGTCTCAACGACGGGCGCAAGGTCTTCGATGGGACGCCCGCGGAGCTCACCCCCGACACCTTGACCGAGATCTACGGCGAAGAGGACTGGAGCAGCACGATCCGCCGGACCGAGGACGAGGAGGAGGAGGCGCCGCCGCCGGCACGACACGATGGCGCCCAGGCCATCGCGCCGGGGACCGCGGCGGGATGAGCGAAGCTTCGACCGGCCATCCGACCGTCTGGCGCCCGCCGAAGCTCATCGAGAACCCGGTCCTGCGCTACGGCCTGCTCGCCGGCGCGCTGGCCTACTTGGTCTGGTCGCTCGGCGCGCTCGAGATCGACTGGGCGCGCATCAGCGTGGGGCTGCCGCGCGCCCAGAATATGTTCGAGCGCATGATCCCACCCGACTTTTCCCGCTGGGAGCTGTTGGTCCGCGGCATCACCGAAAGCGTCCTGATCGCCTTCGCCGCCAGCTTCGCAGGGATGATCCTCGCCGTGCCGCTCGGCCTTGCCGCGGCGGTCAACCTGGCGCCGCGGCCGGTCTATCTGTTCGCGCGCCTCCTCGTCGTCCTGTCTCGCACCTTCCACGAGATCATCTGGGCGATCTTTTTCGTCAAGATCGTGGGATTCGGCGCGCTGGCCGGGGTGCTTACGCTGGTCGTCGCGTCCACGAGCTTCATTTCCAAGATGCTGGCCGAGGACGTGGAAAACATGAACGCCGGCCAGGCGGAAGCGGTGCGCGCCACAGGCGCGAGCTTCCCCAAGCTCCTGACCTACGCCATCGTGCCCCAGATCCTGCCGCGCTACCTGGGTGTCTCGATCTACCGCCTGGATGCCAACATCAGGCACTCGACCGTTGTCGGCATCGTGGGCGCCGGCGGTATCGGGCAGGTGCTGGCCGCCTCCTTCTCGCGCTACGACTACGATTTCTCGCTCGCCATCCTGCTCGTCATCATCGGCCTGGTCTTCCTGGGCGAGATTTTCTCCAACTGGATCCGCAAGCGCCTCAGATGACCGTCGACCAGCACAAAGACCGCTACCCGGAAGTCTGGCGCCGATTCGGCCCGCGCGAGACGCTGATACGCTACGCTTGGTATCTCGGCATCGTCTTCGTCGCCGCGGCCTCGCTTTCAACCCTCGACATCACCTGGGTCTACCTGCTCGATGCCCACGTCCAGGCATATGACCTGCTGGAGCGCATGGTGCCGCCCGACTGGAGCTATTTCGACGTGGTCGTGGGCGCCATGATCGAGACCGTGCATATCGCCACACTGGGCACGGTCGCTACCCTGCTGATCGCGTTTCCGGTCGCCTTCCTCGCCGCGCGCAACACCACCTTCAATTCGTTCACCTGGGCGGTCGGGCGGTTCATTCTGGTGGCCTCGCGCTCGATCAACACGGTGGTCTGGGCGCTCATCTTCGTGGCCATCTTCGGACCCGGGCCGGTCGCCGGCATCTGGGCGATCGCCGCGCGCTCGATCGGCTTCATGGGCAAGCTCACGGCGGAGGCGATCGAGGAGATCGACGAGGGCACGGTCGAGGCCATCGAGGCGACCGGCGCCTCGCGCCTCCAGGTGCTCTGGATCGGAATCCTGCCGCAGGTGCTCCCGGTGATCTACGGCACGACCGTCTATCGCTGGGACATCAACATCCGCGAATCCACGGTGCTCGGCTTCGTCGGCGCCGGCGGCATCGGCATCCTGCTCTATTCCTCCATCAACCAGTTCATCTGGCAGCAGGTCTCGGTCATGCTCATCGCCATCTTCGGCGTCGTCGTGGTGAGCGAGCTTGTCTCGGCGACGGTCCGGAAGAAGATTACGTGAACCGGCAGACGGGCTTGAGTCTCCCTCCTGGACACGGTCTTTCGAACAGCCTGCCCGGGGAGTCGAATATCCTCACGGAATTGATTCATATCAATGCCACCCCAAGGCCCCGGCGGTAGGTTCGATCTGCGAGCGCAAGGCCCTTGCCCGGACCGCCCCGATGCTGGCTTCCCCGCTCGCTTCTACGGGGTCGGTGGAGAGGAAACTTGCGCTCGTGCTTCTCTTTTCTCCTCTAAATCTTTGGCGCGGATAGCTCGAAAGGGTAAGCTGCGCGGCATTCCGTAACCGCGCCCACAGACCCGCATCCTATGTCATCCCGCTTCAGACTCGCCGTCGGCGGCTTTCAGCACGAAACAAACACCTTCGCGCCCTCCAAGGCGACCTACGAGGATTTCGTCCGGCCGGGCGCCTGGCCGGGCCTGACCCGCGGCGGCGCGTTGTTCGATGCCGTGGCCGGGATGAACATCCCGATCGCCGGTTTCGTAGCGGCTGCCGGAGAGCTGGGGCACGAGCTGCTGCCGCTCTCCTGGGCGCAGGCGACGCCCTCGGCCGAGGTCACGGAGGAGGCCTTCGAGCGCATCGCCGGTCAGCTCCTCGAGGATCTGCGCGCTTTCGGCGACGCCGGTCCGCTGGACGGGCTCTATCTGGACCTGCACGGCGCCATGGTCACCGAGCATTTGGAGGACGGCGAGGGCGAGCTGCTGCGCCGCGTGCGCCAAGTGGTCGGCGACGCGCTGCCCGTGGTGGCCAGCCTGGACCTGCACGCCAACGTCACGCCCGAAATGGTCGAGCATGCGGATGCCTTGATCGCCTATCGCACCTATCCGCACGTCGACATGGCCGAGACCGGTGCGCGGGCCGCGGGCCATCTGGACGCCCTGCTGAGGGGCGTGGCGGGGCGTGGCAAGGCCTTCCGTCAGCTGCCCTTCCTGATCGAGCTGACCGCCGGCTGCACCCTGCACGACCCGGCCAAGGGCCTCTACGAGCGCCTGGCCGCGCTGGAAGGCGGAGAGGTCGCCAGCCTGTCCTTTGCCTGCGGCTTCGGGCCCGCCGACATCTGGCACTGCGGCCCCTCGGTGATGGCCTACGGGTCGAGTCGCGAAGCCGCCGAACGCGCCGCCGACGCCCTCTTTGCCCATGCCTGTGCTTGCGAGGGCGAATTCGTCACGCGGATCTGGCAACCGGCCGAGGCCGTCGGCCATGCTCTGGCGACCGCGACCGCGGGCGGCGGGCCGGTGGTGCTGGTCGATACCCAGGACAACCCGGGCGCCGGCGCCAATGGGGATGGTGTGGCACTGCTCGAGGAACTGGTGTGCCAGGGCGCCGAGGACGCGGCGCTGGCCATTCTCTATGACCCCGAAGCCGCCGCGGCGGCGCATGCGGCGGGCGAGGGGGGAGAAATTACGCTCGCCCTGGGCGCCAAGTCGCGCGTCCCGGGCCAACGACCGCTCCACGCCGGCTATCGGGTCGAGCGCCTGGGCGACGGTCGTTGCGACGGCACCGGGCCGTTCTACAAGGGTGCGCGCATGCAGCTTGGCCCCATGGCGCTGCTGCGCCTGGGGGGCGTGCGGATCGTGGTCGCCTCGCGCAAGCTGCAGGCCGCCGACCAGGCGGTCTTCCGGCACCTGGGGGTCGAACCGGCGGCCCAGAAGATCCTGGCGCTCAAGTCCTCTGTCCACTTCCGCGCTGATTTCCAGCCGATAGCCCGAGAAATCCTCGTGGTGGCGGCGCCTGGTCCGAATCCGGTCGACCACCTGGAACTCGCCTACCGACGGCTGCGCCCCGGACTGCGCCTCATGCCGCTCGGCCCCGCCTTCGGACCCGGCCGGCTCACGCATCGGTAACAGGCCGTGGCCCGGCTCCGCGCGCGGGGCCATGGCCGCCCCCGGCCCGGACGTCGCCCCGGCCGGGTAGGAATTCGCACTCGGCGTGACAGCGGTCACAGGCGGAACCGGTTCACTCGGCTATATCAAGTCTGGGCGAGAGCTGCGGTGCGGGCTGTCAATCTTCCTAAGATCGGCAGTTTGTCACTGCTTCAGCAACTTGGCTGTTGGTTCAATCAATATCTTGTGGTGTATTGACTATTTAGTGCGATATATTGTAAGAGATCCTGCGTCAGTGTTGTCTTGTAGAGAGTTAACGGAACGGTTGCATCGTCATGACGATGATCCAGGGACACGAGAGGGGCCTCGCCACGGACGGTCCAGGCGGGGCGTGATCGAGGGGGGACAGGGACGTTGAAGGCTATGGGCAAGGATCAGACTTATCACGCGCGGGTGGCGGCGCTGTCCATCACACACGGGGCGGCCCTGGCGAAACTGCTGCGCGCGCACGGCCGTGAGGATCACGCGGACAATGTCGAGGCCGCGCTGAACGAATTCATCGGGATCATCTCCGTCGAAGTCGGCCAGCCGGTTCTGACCCAGGCGATGAACTGGGTCAGCAACGAGGCCTGGGATTGCGAGGACATCGGGTCCCTCGACGGCGTGCGGCACTGACGCCGGCGTCCCTTTTCGATCCGGATAGGACCGGCGGTACGGGTCAACGATCCGAGGGTCCGTGGCGGGGCTTCCTTGGCCCTTTCGAGGCGGACCCTTCGTTTCCGGACGGCGGATCCCGCCGCCGGGGCCGGCTGTCGTGGACCGTCATCTCTATGCCGCCCGGCATATCTCCGGCGCGCCAGAGCGGGATGGCCTTGTGGCGGAACGGCAC
>CAMYMY010000114.1 GCA_947259625.1 uncultured Kiloniellales bacterium
GAAGACCGAATAGCCGCCGTGCGCCTTGGCGATGTTGTTGATCAGCTCCATGATGATCACGGTCTTGCCGACGCCGGCGCCGCCGAACAGGCCGATCTTGCCGCCCTTGGCGTAGGGCGCCAGCAGGTCGACCACCTTGATGCCGGTGACCAGCACCTCGGCCTCGGTCGACTGTTCGATGAACTCGGGCGCGGGCCTGTGGATCGGCGAGGACATCTTGGTCTCGATCGGCCCCAGCTCATCGATCGGCTCGCCGATAACGTTCATGATCCGGCCCAGGGTCTCGGGTCCGACGGGAACGGTGATCGGCCCGCCGGTGTCCTGCACCTCCCGGCCGCGCACCAGGCCCTCGGTGCTGTCCATGGCGACGGTGCGCACCACGCTTCCGCCGAGATGCTGGGCGACCTCGACCACCAGGCGGCTGCCGTCGTTGTCGGTTTCCAGCGCGTTCAGAATCGGTGGCAGATCGCCCTCGAACTGAACGTCGACGACCGGTCCCATGACCTGCGTGATCCTGCCGACGAGGTTCTTAGCCATGCTCGTTGCTCCCTAGTGTCTGCCGCTCCGCCCGGCCTGCGCGCCCAAGGGCGCTACATTGCCTCCTTGGCGGAGATGATCTCGATCAGTTCTCTGGTGATGGCGGCCTGACGGGTCCGGTTGTAGACCAGCGTCAGCCGGTCGATCATGTCGCCCGCGTTGCGCGTGGCGCTGTCCATGGCGGTCAGGCGCGCGCCCTGCTCGCTGGCGTTGTTCTCGAGCAGGGCCTTGAAGATCTGCACCGCGATGTTGCGCGGCAGCAGGGCAGCCAGGATTTCCTCCTCGTCCGGCTCGTACTCGTAGACCGCCGAGGCGCCGCCGGCGGCGGCTGCCTCCTTCTGCTCCTCGGGGACCGCGAAGGGGATCAGCTGCTGGGGCGTCACGATCTGGGTGATCGCCGACTTGAACTGGGCATAGATGATGGTGCAGACATCGAACTCGCCGGCCTGGAACATCTGCGTGAGCCGGCCGGCGATCGCCGAAGCCTTGTCGAAGGTCACGGTGGGCTTGGCCACGTCCTCGATGGTATCGACGATGAGCTCGCCATAATCCCGGCGCAACTGATCGCGCCCCTTGCGGCCGACGCAGAGCAGCTTGACCGTCTTGCCCTGGCCGCCGAGCGCGTGGATCATTTGCCGGGCCTGGCGCACGATGGAGGAGTTGAAGCCTCCGCACAGGCCGCGGTCCGCCGTACCGACGACGATCAGGTGCACCTCGTCCTTGCCCGAGCCCTTGAGCAGCGGCGGCGCCCCGTCCTGCCCGGCGACGCTGACCGCCAGCGAGCCCAGCATGCGCTCCATGCGCTCCGCATAGGGCCGCGAGGCCTCGGCCTGCTCCTGGGCGCGGCGCAGCTTGGCCGCGGCCACCATCTTCATGGCCGAGGTGATCTTCTGCGTCGATTTGACGCTGGCGATCCGAACTCTGAGATCCTTGAGACTCGCCATCCCATTCTACCCGTTTGTGCGCCCGCCGGCTTTCCGAATTCGGGCCGGCCGCGCGCTCAGACGAAGGTCCTCGCGAATTCGTCCATGAAGGCCCTGAGCCGCTCCTCCGTGGCCTCGGAGATTTCGCGCTCCGTGCGGATCGTCTCCAGGATGTCCTGTCCCTTGGCCCGAGCCTCGGAGAGGAGCTGCTGCTCGAACTGGGTCACCTTGTTGATCTCGATCTTGTCGAGATATCCGCGCACGCCGGCGAAGATGACGATGACCTGCTCCTCGATCGGAAGCGGCCTGTACTGCGGCTGCTTCAGCACCTCGGTCAGACGCGCGCCGCGGGCGAGCAGACGCTGGGTCGCCGCGTCCAGGTCCGAAGCGAACTGGGCGAAGGCTTCCATCTCGCGGAACTGGGCCAGCTCCAGCTTGATAGAGCCGGCGACCTGCTTCATGGCCTTGATCTGGGCCGCCGAGCCGACGCGCGACACCGAGAGGCCGACGTTCACCGCAGGGCGGACGCCCTTATAGAACAGCGCCGTCTCCAGAAAGATCTGGCCGTCTGTGATCGAGATCACGTTGGTCGGGATGTAGGCCGAGACGTCGCCCGCCTGGGTCTCGATGATCGGCAGCGCCGTCAGCGAACCGGCGCCGTGGTCCTCGTTCATCTTGGCCGCCCGCTCGAGCAGGCGCGAGTGCAGGTAGAACACGTCGCCCGGGAAGGCCTCGCGGCCCGGCGGGCGCCGCAGTAGCAACGACATCTGCCGGTAGGCGATGGCCTGCTTGGAGAGATCGTCGTAGACGATCACCGCGTGGGCGGCGTTGTCGCGGAAGAACTCGCCCATTGTGCAGCCGGTGTAGGGCGCCAGGAACTGCAGCGGCGCGGGCTCGGAAGCAGTCGCGGCCACGATGATCGAGTAGTCCAGCGCACCGTGGTCCTCGAGGGTCTTGACGAGTTTGGCGACGCTCGAGCGCTTCTGGCCGACGGCGACGTAGATACAATAGAGCTTCTTCGATTCGTCGTCGCCCTGGTTGACCGCCTTCTGGTTGATGAAGGTGTCGATCGCGATGGCGGTCTTGCCGGTCTGGCGGTCGCCGATGATCAGCTCGCGCTGGCCGCGGCCGACCGGGATCAGGCTGTCGATCGCCTTCAGGCCGGTCTGCACCGGCTCGTGCACCGAGCGGCGCGGAATGATGCCGGGCGCCTTGACGTCGACGCGGCGTCGCTCGGCGGCGTCGATCGGCCCCTTGCCGTCGATCGGGTTGCCGAGCGCATCGACCACGCGGCCGAGCAGGCCACGGCCGACCGGCACGTCGACGATGGCGCCGGTTCGCTTGACCGTGCGGAAACTCGACCATTTCGCCGGCCTGCACGTTGTCCAGGCCATAGGCGCGGGCCACCCCGTCGCCCACTGAAAGAACCTGCCCGACCTCGGCGACGTCGGCCTCGGTGCCGAAGTTTTCGATTTGGTCCTTCAGAATTGCGGAGATTTCCGCGGCGCGGATATCCATCACGCGACCCCTTTCATGGCGTACTGAAGTTTCTCGAGCTTTGTGCGCAGGGACGAATCGATCATCCGGCTGCCGACCCGGACGACAAGCCCGCCGAGCAGCTCCGGATCGACCTTCAGATCGACCTGCACTTTGGCGCCGACGACCTTCTTAAGAGTCTCGGTCAGGGCCGACTGCTGCTCCTTGGTCAACTTCCGCGCCGCGGTCACAACGGCGGTCACCTCGCCGCGGCGGCGCGCGAGCTCGGCCAGATAGGCATCGATCATCTGGGGCAGGGCGAACAGGCGCCGGTTCTGAGTCACGATCAGCACGAAACGGCGGGTCAGGTCGCTGACCCCGGCCTTGTCCAGGATCGCCGCCATGGCCTTTCCTTGTTGATCGCGATCGTACAGCGGACTGCGGATCAGCCGCTCGAGATCTTCGCTGCCGGCGATCACCTGCTTCAGGTCGCGCAGCTCGGTCGCGACCGCATCGAGCTGCTTCGCGCTCTCGGCCAGTTCGAACAGGGCCGAGGCATAGCGCCCGGCCAGACCGCTCACGCTCGTGTTTTCGCCAGCCAAGCCATAGCCCCCAAGCGGTGCCCGTACCCTTTGCCCGCCCGTAGCGCCAAGTCACAAGTTCAAGTGTGAGAATGAGGCGGGGCGATCCCCCCACCCGCGGGCGCGACGGTCCTATCATAGACCTAGGGGCGTTGCAAGCTGTGTCAGGACAACGATAACAGGCGGCACTCGCGCTTTCAAAACGGGCCGGAACGGTGGGTATACCCAGTTCCCTAGTGGGCGCCGGCTTGAGCATTTTCGCGGCTGTCAAGATGGCTGCGGGTGGTGTAAGGACTCTGTCGAAGCCCCAACCCGTCCAGCAAGAGCCTGTCCGGAGGTCCCGAGCCCTTCGATGAGCCACAACCTTTACTTCTTCACGCGGGAACCCCGGACTATCGATCAGAGCCTGCTGATCGCCTGGGCGGGAAAATTCGCGCGCCTGACCGCAAAGCTCTCGAACACGGGCCTGCAGTTCGCCTATCGGAATCCGGATACCGACGTCCACTTCGCTTTCGATTTCGAGCCGGCCGCCGGAGACGACGGCGAGCGGGCCTCGCCGGACGGCAGTTTTCGCACAGGCATCGTGCTCAGCTTGACCTATGGACGGCCCACCTACTTCGCTTATGAATCCATGCCACTTGTTGAGGACCTCGCCCAAGGCTTCGATCTGCTGGTCCTGGACGCCCAGGCCCAGAATGCCCGGCCCGGACCCTGCAATGTCGACGAGTTGATCCGCAGCTGGCGCGACAACAACCAGCGCGCGGTGCGGACCATGGCGACCCAGGGCCTCATCGACAGCTTCTATTATCTGCCCGAGGCGAAAGCGGACCTGTTCTGGGCCTACCGCTCGCAAAGGGCGGGCTATGCGAAGCGGCTGGGCGATGAGGTCTTCGTACCCGAGATATTCCTGTTTGCGCCGGAGGGCCGGCGCGAGTGCGTCACGACGGTCACCTGGAACGGTTATTTTCCGATGATCTTCCCCCGGGTCGATTACCTGGTCCTGGTCCGGCGCAACCGGCCCTGGTTCGGCCCCGCCAAGACCGCCGAAAAGGTCGAATACGCACCGGCCGCGCGGGTCCTGGAGCAGATTGCCGGCGCGCTCGCGCCCTTCGACGGGGCGGACGACCTGTCCATCCTGACCCCGGACCAGGCTAGACGGAACGCCAAAACCTTCCGCCGGATCGCCGGCAAGCCGTTCGCCGGCGCCTTCTCGGGCGTCGCACTCGACGGCTTCATCGACGTCGACTTCCTGTCCGAAAGCCCCCCGGCCTAGAGAAAACTGTAGGGATCGACGTCGATCTGCAGACGCGTCTGGCGCGGCAGGTCGACTGAAGCCAGCCAGTCCCTCAGCACGCCCTGCGGGGCGATATCGCGCCGGGTCCGCAGCAGGAAGCGCCGGCGGTGCCGGCCGCGCAGCACGGCCAAGGGTGCGGGCGCCGGACCCAGGATCTCGACCCCCTCCCGGCGCGGCCGGGCGCGGGCCAGGCGGCGGCAGGCCTCGTCGACCCGGCGCTGGTCGGGGTCCGACAGAATGAGTGCGGCCAGGCGCGCGAAGGGCGGCATGGCCGCGGCCAGGCGCGCCTCGGCCTCGGCCTTCAGGAAGCGGTCGCGCGCGTCGGGCGCCGAGGAGGCCAGCGCCTGCATGACCGGATGCTCGGGCTCGTAGGTCTGTATCAGGACCCGCCCGGGCCGTTCCGCCCGCCCGGCCCGTCCCGCCACCTGGTGGAGCAGCTGATAGGTCCGCTCGGCGGCCCGCAGATCGCCGCCCGAGAGTCCCAGGTCTCCGTCGATCACGCCGACCAGGGTGAGCCAGGGAAAATGATGGCCCTTGGCGACGATCTGGGTGCCGATCAGGAGATCGATCTCGCGCTGTTGCACGGCGCGCACCAAGGCCTCGGCGGCGGCCGGCCCGCTGATGCTGTCACTCGACATGAGCGCCGTCGCCTGATCCGGGAACAGCGCCTTGACCTCCTCGGCCAGCCGCTCGACGCCGGGTCCGCAGGCCGCCAGACTACCCTCGGCATCGCAGCCCGGGCAGCGTGCCGGCAGTGCCGCCCGATGGCCGCAGTGGTGGCATTCGAGGCGCCCGGCCAGACGGTGCTCGACCAGCCAGGCGGTGCAATTCGGACATTGCAGCCGGTGACCGCAGGCCCGGCACAGCGTGAGCGGCGCGAAGCCGCGCCGGTTGAGGAACAGCAGGGCCTGCTCGCCGGCCTCGAAGGTCTCGGCCAGCGCCCGCCGAAGCGCGGGCGAGAGCCAGCTTTGCCCGGCCCCCTCCAGGCGGGGTGGCGGGTCCCGGCGCAGGTCCACCAACTCCACCCGCGGCAAGCCGGCGCTGCCGTGGCGCTCGGGCAGACGCAGCCGCCCGTAGCGTCCGGCCTCCACGTTCGTGGCGGTCTCCAGCGACGGCGTCGCCGAGACCAGCACGACCGGGAAGTCCCCCAGGCGGGCACGCACCACGGCCATGTCGCGGGCGTGATAGACGACGCCGTCCTCCTGCTTGAAGGAGGTGTCGTGCTCCTCGTCGACCACGATCAAGCCGAGGTCCTGGTAGGGCAGGAACAGGGCCGAACGGGCGCCGACCACGACCCGCGCCTCGCCCAGGGCCACCGCGCGCCAGGTGCGGCGGCGCTGGACCGCGGTCAGGTCCGAGTGCCACTCGGCCGGCCGGGCCTCGAAGCGCCGCTTGAACCGCTCCAGCCACTGGGCCGAGAGCGCGATCTCGGGCAGCAGGACGAGCACCTGCCGGCCGGCGGCGAGCGCCGCGGCCAGCGCTTCGAAGTAGACCTCGGTCTTGCCCGAGCCGGTCACGCCGTCGAGCAGCGTGACCGCGAAGCCGCCCCGGGTCGCCTGGCCGCGCAGCTCCTCGGCTGCGGCCGCCTGGGCCGCCGATAACGCGGGCCCGGGCCGCCGCCAGTCCGGTGCCTGGAAGGCGGCCGGCGGCGGCAGGGCCACCGCCTCCAACACCCCGGCGGCCGCCAGGCCCTTGACCACCGATGACCCGACCCCCGCCGCCCGGGCCAGTTCCGCCGCAGGCCGGGCCGTGCCCTCTCCAGCGGCCGCCAGGACTCGCCTGCGCGCCGGGGTGAGCCGCAGGCCCTGAAGTTCGGGCGCAGCCGCGGCGAGCCGGTAGGCCGTGACCGGTTTCGGCGGCTCGAAGGCGGCCGGCACGCTGAGCGCCATGCGCAGCACCGCGCCCGGCGGCGCCAGGGTATAGCCGGCCACCCAGTCGACCAAACGCCGCTCGGCCTCGGGCAGGCCGGGCAGATCGATTCTCGCCCCGGCCGGTCTTAGGCGCTCGGCGGCCACGCCGGGGCCTGTGGCAACCGGGTCCCAGACCACGCCGGTGAGCTCGCGGCTGCCCAGCGGCACGCGCACCAGATCGCCGGGCGCGAGCCCCTGGCCCGGCGGCACGGCATAGTCGTAAGGCCCCTCGAGCGGCAGCGGGAGAAGTACCGAAAGGCGGCCGTCCTGCGACCCGGACGCCGGTCCGGCCGGGGATTTCCGGCCGGCCGGCACGGTTCGGGCGGCGCTGGTATGGCGGTCAGGCATCGAGTACACTTTACTTGAGCTGCGCCCCGGGGTACCAGAGCCCTTGGCCGGGTCGGGCGGCCGGGACGCCCGAACAGAATTGCGAGGTAGCCCAGCGGGCATGAAGTTTTTCATCGATAGCGCCGAGGTCGCGGAAATCCAAGACTTGGCCTCGACCGGCCTGGTCGACGGCGTAACCACAAACCCCTCTCTGGTCGCCAAGAGCGGACGCGATTTCATCGACGTGCTGCGGGAGATCTGCGCGATCGTTCCCGGCCCCGTCAGCGCCGAGGTGACGGCCACCGACCTTCCGGCCATGCTGGAGGAGGGGCGGCGCCTGGCGAAGCTGGCCGAGAACATCGTGATCAAGACGCCGCTGACGCCTGACGGGCTGAAGGCCTGCAAGGCGCTGAGCGACGAGGGCATCCGGGTCAACGTGACCCTGTGCTTCTCGGCGGCCCAGGCGATCCTGGCGGCCAAGGCGGGCGCGGCCTACGTTTCGCCCTTCGTCGGACGGCTCGACGACGTCGGCAGCGACGGCTTGCGGCTGATCGCCGACATCGTTGAAATCTACGGCGTCTATCCCGAGTTCACCACCGAGGTGCTGGTCGCCTCGGTGCGGCATCCGATACACGTGGTCGAGGCGGCCAGGCTGGGCGCGGACGTCGCCACCCTGCCGCCAGGGGTGCTGCGGGCTATGTTCAGGCACCCGCTGACCGACAAGGGATTGGCCGCCTTCCTGGACGATTGGGCCAAGACCGGCCAGTCGATTTTGAACCGGCCTGAGGACGGTGCGACGGATGGCTCGGGACCAGCACGACGCAGCGCCTGAGGGCACCGCCGGAAAGGCGGCGAACGGGACGGCCGAGGGCCGCGGGCCCAGCGCGGCCCAGGTGGCCGGATATCTGCGGCGCCACCCGGACTTCCTGGCGGAGAACCCAGAGTTGCTCGAGGTCTTGACGCCGCCGGCCCGTGCACGCGGCGATGGCGTGCTCGACCTGCAGAGCTACCTGGTCGAACGGCTGCGCGAAGAGGTCGACGAGATGCGGCAGGCCCGTGACGACCTGGTGCGTGCGGGCCGCAGCAACATGGCCGCCCAGGGCCGGGTGCACGAGGCCGTGTTGGCGCTGCTCGGCACCAAGTCCTTCGAACACCTGATCGAAATCGTGACCACGGACTTGGCGGTCATGCTCAACCTGGACGCGGTCACCCTGGGCGTGGAGCGGTGTGGCCAGGACCTGCCGCCTGTGCGCCTCGGCGGTCTTTATCAACTCGAACCGGACACGGTGGACTCGGTGATCGGTCCCGGCCGCAGGGTGATGTTGCGCGGCGAAATCGAGGGTGATCCGGCGATCTTCGGCGCGGGAGCCGGTCTAGTCGCCTCGGAGGCATTGATCCGACTGGACATCAGCCCGGCAACGCCGGCGGCCATGCTGGCGCTGGGCGCGCGTCAGCCGGACCAGTTCCATTCGGGCCAGGGCACGGAGCTGCTGATCTTCCTGGGCGGCACCTTGGAGCACTGTATCCGGGCATGGCTGGACCTGCCCGCCTGACCGGCTTTCCGGCCGCACCCGACCTGCGCGCCGCGCTGCAGGACTGGCAGGACTGGCTCGCCCACGAGCGTCGCGCTTCGCCGCACACCCGGGCGGCCTATGCCCGCGATCTGACCGGATTTCTCGTGTTCCTGACCGAACACCTCGGAGGACCGCCGTCCTTGGCGGCGCTCGAGGCGCTCAGGCCGGCCGATTTCCGGGCCTGGCTGGCGGCGCGCGCCGGCCGGGGCCTGCAGCGCAGCTCGACGGCCCGCGCGCTCTCTGTGGTGCGCAATCTGTTCCGCTGGCTGCAGAGCCGGGGCTTCGCCGAGAACCCGTCGCTGGCCGCCGTCTCGAATCCCAGGCTGCCGCGCCCGGTGCCCAAGGCGCTGACCCCGGAAGAAGCTGCCGAGGCGGTCGCCGCGGTCGACGAGCTGACTGAGCAACCCTGGAGCGGTAGGCGCGACACGGCGGTCCTGTTGCTGCTCTATGGCGCGGGCTTGAGGATCGGCGAGGCGCTTGCGCTCAGGCGCCGGGACGCCCCCGCTCCGGGGCAGGAGGCGCTGGTCGTGACCGGCAAGGGCGGCAAGCAGCGCGTCGTGCCGCTGCTTGCCGTGGTGATCGACGCGGTCCAGGATTACCTGTCGGCCTGCCCCTATCGCCTGAAGCCGGACGGGCCACTCTTCCTCGGCCAGCGGGGCGGAGCCCTGGGCGCGCGCCAGGTGCAGCAGCGCATGGCCGAGCTGCGCGTCCTGCTCGGCCTGCCCGAGAGCGCGACCCCGCACGCACTGCGCCACAGCTTCGCCACGCACCTGCTGGCCGGGGGCGGCGACCTGCGAGCGATCCAGGAGCTGCTGGGCCATGCCTCGCTTTCGACCACGCAACGCTATACCGAGGTCGACGTAACCGGCCTGATGTCGGTCTACGACCGGGCCCACCCGCGGGCACGGACGAGACCGGGCCACAGCAAAGGGAGCCAGTTCGAATGACCCTGCTGACCAGGGCCGCGGCCGTCCTGCTGTCCTGCTTCGCCCTGACGCTCGCCGCACCGGCCTTTTCCGGCGAGGTCAGCGGCAAGCTGATCACCGCTGCCGAGCAGGAAATCATCGAGCGATACTTCGACACCAGAACCCGCTCGACCCAGGGCGACTCGACCCAGACCCGGTCCACGAGCGGCAAGCCGGGTAAGTCGAAAAACAAGGACAAGGACAAGGACAAGGACAAGGACCAGGGCAAAGGCAAGAAACAGACGCCGCAGGGCATTGCCATGAAGCTGGAGCGCGGCGGCACGCTGCCGCCGGGCATTGAGAAGACGCGTATGCCCGCGGACTTGGCTCGGGAGCTGCCGCGTCGCCCAGCGGATCAGGAGATGAGAATCGTCGAGGACAACGTGGTGCTGCTGGAGAAGACCACGGGACGCATCCTGGATATCCTCGAGCGCGCGGTCCGCTGAGGCGATAGGGGCGGCTACGAACCGCCACCAGTGGTCGCGTCTGGCCACCGGCCCATGCGGGCGAGCACCGGCAGGCCCAGGGCGAGCGGGCCCAGCGCCAGCAGGGCGAAAGCCAGGCCCCAGGCGAGGGTCTGCTCGGCACCGCCGGCGATGTCCAGCACCACTCCGAACGCGAGCGGTGAGAGCACGCCAGCGCCGAAGCCGAAGAGGGCGTGCATCGCCATGGTCGCTCCCCGTCGGCCCGGCCGGGCATTGGCGACCGCACCGGCGGTCAGCGCCGAGGAATCCCCCATCACGATCATGTGGTGTATCACCAGCACGATCACGACGGCCCAGGCCGGCAGGCCGGCCAGGAACCCGAGACCGCAGGACAGGAGGGCGGAGGCGAGCATGATCGCGGCGACGGTGCGGCGACGGCCAAAACGGACGGCCGCCTCGTTACCCAGAATGGTGGCCGGCAGCCCCAGCAGAAGGACGACGGTCGCCACCTGGGTCGGTGCAAGAGGCGGGAGTCCGCCGGCGGGTTGAAGGCCGTAGGCGAAGGCGGTGAAGGCGACGATCCAGGTGCGCGTGCCAAAGAGTTCCCAGACATGGGCCGCGTAGCCCAGCACGTAGGCGAACGCCGCCCGGTTGGCGAAGACCGGCCTGAGGTCGAGCGGATGCCCGGCTTCCGGCACCTGGGCGGGACGGCCGCCGGGCGCGACCCTGCGCCACACCAGGAGCAGGGCCATGAGGCTGCCGAGCGCCGCCGCCCCAAAGGCCCAGCGCCAACCGGCCAGGGCCGTGACCTCGCCCGCCGCCAGGATCGACAGCGCGACCCCGATGCCGAAGTGTGCCGTGTAGAACGCGACGGCGCGGCTCTGCCGCGGTCCCTCGATCCGATCGGCGAGGAGCTTCAGGCCCACCATGTAGGTGCCGGCGAGGCCGACGCCACCTGCCAGGCGAAACGCCACGGCACTCCATACGCCCTCGGCGAAGAGCGCGAAGCCGAGCGCGGCCAGCCCGCCCAGGGCGGTCGACAGCAGATAGATGAGCCGGGCGTCCCGCCGGTCGGTCAAACTGACCAGCAGCGGCACGGCGGCCACATAGCCGGCATAGTAGACGCCGCTAATCCAGCCAGCCTCGGTGTTGCTGAGACCCCAGAGCGCCCGGAACTCCGGGATCAGGGCCGGGAACGTCGCATTGCCCAGCATGCCCAGCACCTCCGCCGCGCAAAGCACGGCCGTCAGCCGGGCGGTGGAGCCTCTGAACGCGCGCCCCACAAGCGGGGCGCCTCAAATGTGGATCGCGCGGCCGGCCACCGCGAGCGCTGCCTCCTTGACCGCCTCGCCCATGGCCGGGTGGGAATGGATCGTTCGCGCGATGTCCTCGGATGCCGCCCCGAACTCCATGGCCAGCACCGCCTCGGCCAGGATATCGCCGGCCAGCGGCCCCAGGATGTGCACGCCCAGCACCTTGTCGCTCGCGGCATCGGCCAAGATCTTGACCATGCCGTCGGTCTCGGCGTTGGTCCGCGCCCGGCTGTTGGCGCTGAACGGGAACTTGCCGACCTTGTAGTCGACGCCAGCCTCTTTCAGGGCCTCCTCGGTCTTGCCGACGCCGGCGACCTCGGGCCAGGTGTAGACCACGCCTGGCACCAGGTTGTAGTCGACATGGCCCGACTGGCCGGCCAGCATCTCGACGCAGACCACGCCGTCCTCCTCGGCCTTGTGGGCCAGCATCGGGCCAGGCACGCAGTCGCCGATGGCATGGATTCCGGGGACGGTCGTCTGGAAGCGCTCGTCGACCTGGAGAAAGCCGTGCTTGTCGAGCGCTACGCCCAGCGCCTCGAGGCCGAGGCCCTCGGTGTAGGGCCGGCGGCCGACCGCGACCAGGACGATATCGGCGGTAACCTCCTCGGGCGCACCGCCCTTGACCGGCTCGACCGTCAGC
>CAMYMY010000115.1 GCA_947259625.1 uncultured Kiloniellales bacterium
CTCTTCGTCAAGCGAAGGCCGGTTGCGCAGCACCGCGACGCCCCATTCCTTGGCGCCGAAGTTCTCGCCGTTGAGGCCGCCGAAGACCGTGCGGACCGGGCCGTTCTCGTGCCCCTCCAGCGCCAGGCCGACGGCCTCGGCCAGGCCGTCGCCCTGGTAGGGCTGATCGCTGTAGCGATGGCCGGGCTCGCTGGCGAGGCCCGGCGGCAGCACCTTGACCGCGGGGCCGGGGCCGAGCGCCTGCTTCGCCTGCTCCGAACCGAGCAGCAGGAAGGCGGCGCCCTCGCCGGGCGCGAAGCCGTCCATGACGCCCTCGGCCAGCACGCGGTTCTCCATGTCGAGCGTGCCCAAGAGGTAGAGGTCCAGGTAGCTGTCGAGGCCGCCCGCCAGCACGTAGTCCTGCTCGCCCGCCGCCAGCAGGTCGATGGCGGCGCCGATGGCTTCGAGGCCGCCGGCGCGGCCCGTGGGAAACAGCCTGCTGCGCTCGAGATCGAGATCGATCCCCGTCTGCGTCGAGATATGCTCCAGGAACTCCTCGCCGACGACCGGCGGACGCTCCGGCATCGGCTCGGCGACGGCGAGAAACAGCGGTACGCTCTGGTCCGCGGGCAGGGGCTCGAGGGCCTCCTTCAGCGCGGCGTCGGCCAGGCGCAACATGCGGGCCTGGCGCGCGGTCAGGCCGGGCCGGGCGGCCAGCGCCTCGTTGAGCGGCGGCAGGTCCTCGTCCGGCACCAGCGCCAGGGTCATGGGCGCGAAGTGCTTGTTGTGGACCGAGCTCTCCTGGTAGCGGCTGAGGCCGGCGCGCACCGAGGTGGCGGTCTGCGCCGTGCAGCCGCCGACCGGGGTGACCATGCCGATGCCGCAGATCCAGGCGCCCGGCGCGGCCATCACGCGGTTCCTCCGGCGAAGTCGAGCGCCTGCAGGCCGACCGCCACCTCCTCGACCTTGAGCGCCTTCTTGTCGCAAGGCACCGCGCCGCGCCAGGTCAGGCAGAGGCGCTCCGCGTCCGGCTCGATCAGCACGGTCTCCAGGTTGACCGGCAGCTCCTCCGTGTTGCCCGCGACCCGCACCTTCAGGTCGAGCCGGCAGACCGGCAGGCGGAAGCGCAGCCGGCCCTTGGGGCTGGCGCCCACTACCTGGATCGGCTCGCCGCCCTTTAGATAGCCGTCGAAGATCAGGTCGGGGTGCGCGGCGTTGAAGAAGCGGGAATCGAAATCCTCGGGCAGGTAGGGCGCGCGCGTCTTCTGCCAGGCCTCGTCGTAGGTGCCGGCGTAGTCGCGCCGCGGCATCCAGTAAGGCGCGACGAAGCCAAAGCCCTGGGGCGCGGGCTCATCGCCCCATTTCTGGATCGGGTTCCGCGGGTCCTCGATGTTGGGCAGCGGCAGGCCGTTCGCTTCCTCGGCCTTTCGCTTGCCGCGAAAACCGAGGCCGACCGGGTTGCGTCCCTCGCCCAGCAGGGTTTCGCCGTTCGCCTCGGTCTCGTAAACGCCGCCGTAGGCGCGCTCGTAGACCAGCGGCATGGATTCGAACGGCTCCGGCGGCGAGATCGCGGCGCCCTTGTTGCGCCACACCCGCTCGCCGAACACCCGCACCAGCTTGCGCCGCTCGCCCACGGCGATACCCATGTCGAGCTGTCCGACCTGCTTGCCCTCGGGCGCCCAGGCCTGGCCGACCAGCACCACGTCGCTCGCCGGCTTGCAGAGGTGCAGGTCGGACGCGTACTTGAGGCTCGATTGCCCGGGCTCGCCCCAGTATTCGTCCGCCAGAACAGGCGGCACCTGCTCCTCGGCGATCTCCAGGCGGTCGCCCAGGTGGAAGGTGGCCTTGACAACGACATAGAGGGTATCGATGCCGTTCTCGTCGGGGAACAGGGCGATCGCCGGCTCGAAGGGGCTTTCGTTCTTGACCTGCAGCACGCGCCTATTCCCTTCCCCCAGAGTGCATGCGGCCTGCGCCAGTCTCGGCAAAAAGTCTAGGCCACGGCAAACCCGGTGGCAACACAGCTTGCCAGCGATCGTCACGCCGACGGACGGTTCGCGGGGGCCGGATCGGCCCCACGAGCGCCGCCAAGAAATATGCCGCCATGGTGTGACTTTTCCCCAAATGACCTTCCTGTCCACCGCGTTATGCTGACCTTGGCGGGACCGGGCCTGCGGTCCGACGTGGTTCGGGGTCGGAGGCCGGACGGCGGACACGAACCACTGTAGTGGACCGGCGGGAAAATAAAGTGGCAAAATACACAAACTCTCGTTCTCTTGATGCGGGCGGACCGTTGATCATCAAGGACATCGCAGCCGAGCACGCCGACGAGGCGCCGTTCCTTTGGTTCCTGCGCGACCTCGCGGTGCACGCGCCGCAGTACGATCTCGACGACCTGATCGAGCTGGACGGGCGGGTCGACGCCAACCTGGACGGCCTGCGCGTAGCTGACGAGTTGGGTTGGGAACTGGCCGCCACCCAGCTCGAGCTGCAAGAGCCGGGCGAGGTCTTCGCGGCCGCGGTGCTGGCGCTCGAAAGCCGGAACCCGAAGCGCCTCGACCAGGTGCTGGCCGTGGCGGAGGAGGTGCCGGAGACGACGCGCGGCTTCGTCTCGGCGCTCGGCTGGGTCACGCCGAAGCAGCTCAAGGGCACCGGCAAGACCTTCCTGAATGGCGGATCGGCCTTCTTGCGGCGCCTAGGGATCGCGGCCTGTGCGCTGCACCGGGTCGACCCGGGCGCGCGCCTGGACAGCGCGCTGACCGACGACGATGGGCCGCTTCGCGCCCGCGCCCTGCGTGCGGCGGGCGAACTGGGCCGCAAGGACCTGCTGCCTCTGCTGGGCGAGCGGGCCGAGGCCGAGGAAGACCCGGGCTGCCGCTTCTGGGCGGCCTGGTCGGCGGTGCTGCTTGGCGAGCGGGGCCGGGCGCTGGAAAACCTCAAGGTCGAGGTCGTCTCGGGCTCGCCCTTTGCCGAGCGCGCGCTTCAGCTCGTTCCGCGGGCGCTCGAAGGCGCGGCGGCGCAGGCCTGGCTCAAGGGATTGGTGGCCGATCCGAAGTGGCTGCGCACGGTCATCATGGCGACCGGTCTGCGCGGCGATCCGCATTTTGTCCCCTGGCTGATCAATCAGATGGCGACGCCCGAGATCGCGCGCGTGGCGGGCGAGGCCTTCTCGATGATCATCGGGGTGGATTTGGCCTATGAGGACCTGGAGGGCGAATGGCCGGAGGGTTTCGAAGCGGGACCTACAGAAAGCCCCGAGGACGAGGACATCGAGATGGATCCGGACGAGGACCTGCCCTGGCCGGCGCCGGAGCTGGTCCAGGGCTGGTGGGAGGCCAACAAGGCGCGCTTCCAGGCCGGCGGGCGATACCTGGTCGGCCAGCCGGTCACTGCCGATCACTGCCGGGAGGTGCTCGCAACCGGCTTTCAGCGCCAGCGGAACGGCGCGGCGTTCGAGCTCGCCCTCCTGGAGCCGGGCAAACCGCTGTTCGAGACCCGCGCGCCGGGCAAACGCCAGCAACAGATACTGGGTCAATAAGGAGTATCGGCGGGTTCCGCGAAATACGAGAACGCTCAGCCGCCCGCCGCCTCCAGCAGGCCGCCGGCGTGGCTGCGCGCCGCCTCCAGGAGCTGGTCCTTCAGCGGCGTCTTCATGGCGACGATGTCCTCGATGCGCACCACCTCCTCGAAGAGCGGGCTGCCGGAGATCTCGGCGATCTGCAGCATGAGCTGGTCGGGCGGGCGCCGGGTGTGGACCGGGGCGCTGACGTAGGTCAGCGGCAGCTCGCCGAACTCCGGCGCGTGCGACGAGGCGACGGTGAAGCCGAGCGCGGAGAGCATGTCGGTCAACCCCGTCTGCCGGCTGACCACCAGGTCCATCATCAGGATGTGCAGCAGGGTTTCCGTGAGCTGGCGCTCGTTCACGTTGACGCCCTGGGCGAGCAGCGCGCGCAGGTGCTCGGGCGTGAAGCCGCTATAGGTCAGCACCCATTTGAGCGGCGCGACCGTGGTCAGGCTCTTGGTCGCGCCGTCGGCGCTCGCTTCGTAGGGATACTCCACGCGCACGATCTCGGGCCGGGAGGTGGTGACCGGTATCGGCGGCTCGAGCGCCTTGGGCAGATTGTAGAGCTTGGTCCCGGCCAGCCTGATGTAGGTCGCCTGCAGATCGGCGAAGGCCTTGTCGGCGCCCTTGACGGTTGCGCTGGTACCGGGGCTGGTGTTGTTGCCGAGCACCCGCTCGGGCGCGAACAGTGGATGCAAAGTCGAGAGATACCCGGCCAGCTGCCCCTGGAGAATTTCTGCGATCGCGGTGGTCAGTTTCCGAAGATCGAGCAGCTTCGCCATGTCAAAGCGATCTTCCATGAGGCGCCCCTTCTTTGTAGCCTGCCCCCCATTGTTCGTCTTTTTTCTAGGTCTTTTCAACAAAAAGCGCGGTGCCGGCGGCTTTTCCACCTAAAGTTTCTGCGACGTCGGGGCAAAGAACCGCGGCCCGCCGGATCTCGTCTCCGATTACGGTCGATATCGATGACCTTTGGTTCAGGCCCCGGCGCCGCGGAGGAAGGCGGCGAAGTCGCCCTGGTAGGGCAGGCCCTCGTAGACCCTGAGCGAGGGCGCGATCTGGTCCGAGCCGGTCGTCCACCACAGGCTGTAGGTCCGGAACTTGGCGCGCAGCAAGTCGTTCAAAATCTCGGGGTAAAGGCCCTGACAGAGCCGGTCCGGCGCGTCATGGCCGAGAGACCAGCCGAGCCCGCCGGCCGATGTCTGGGGCAGGGGCTGCGCCGGTTGGACGCCGGCGCCGTCCGGGGTGGCGCCCAGGGTGCCCAGGCGTTCGTCGAGGCCCTCGAGACGGAATCCCTGTTCCAGGCAGGACAGCGCCGCGTCCTCCGCGCCGGCAAACCAGGCTTCCTCCCGCGCCGCGACGTCGAAGGGGTTGCGCGGTGCCGGCTGCAGGGTCGCGATGGTCATGGGGTAGTAGCGTCCCACCGAATCGACGCTGGGCATCAGCACCCCGGCGGCCGCTTGTCCGCCGCACACTCCGGCGGTCAGGGCAAAGCGCCAGATCGGGCTGGTCAGGTAGGCGTCGAGCCAAGCCTCGGCCAGCTGCTCGCGGCTGATCGCCATCGCGCGCTGCAGCCACGCGTCCCAGGGGTCCACGAAGGACCTGGGCAGGCGCCGCAGCACGAAGTCCCCCTTGGTCGGAACCTTGCCGTAGTAGCCTAGGACGGCGGGCCCGCCTTGCGCCGCTACAGCTTCCCCAGGCACCGGAAGCCCCCCAAGGCGCTTGGGCGGAAGGGATTGGCAACGCTCGAGGCCCGCAGCTCGAAGACCGCAGTCTGGCCCTGGACGTCGAAGGTCACCTTGAAGCGGTCCGCCATGTCGGTCGAGCCGACCTTGGCCTTGTCGAGCAGGCGGAACAGGGCCCAGGGCCCCTCGGCGCTGATGCTGGACGACTGGGTGCCGCCGAGCGGCGTGAACACGAGCCGGGCCCGGCTCGCGCCGCTGGGCGGCGGCCACTGCATGCTCTGCAGGCGCGTCGGCCCGTGGCGGTAGGTGAGCCGCTGATCGCCGAGCTCGAGCAGCACCTGACGGGCCGACTTGTCGAGGCCCAGAGGTCGAATCTGGAAAACCACCTGCGGCTGCGCCGCGCCGCCGGCGAAGAACGCCTCCTTGATGCGCGCCGCCTTCTCGAACTGTCTGAGCGTGCCCTCGGAGATGGCGATCTTCGCGCCGGCGCTCGAGAGCGGCCGCCAGGGCCGGACCGAGGTATCGATATAGGGCTTCAGGTGCGTGGAGAAGAAAGCGGCGACCTTGCCCTGCGGGCCGAAATAACTCGAAAAGTCGTTCAGGTTGACGTCCTGGGCACTGTTCCTCGCCAAGGGATAGCGGTTGGCCAGCGCGCTACGGCAGTAGGGGGCGATATCGGCGGTCCAGATGTTGTTGAGCCGGTTCTTCACCGAGCCCATGGTGACCAGCGAGCTTTCTTCCGCCAGCCTGCGCAACCATCTGGCAAGCGGCTCGGGCTGGCGCTCGGCCTCCAGGCGGACGCGCGCGATGGCATCGACCGAGCCCGGCGGTGCGAGCGTGGCACCGCCGCCGCGCGCCGCGCTCAGGTGCACGTAGAGGTCGTTCAGGGTGTCCAGGACGCGGCCGATCGGTGGTGGACTGTCGCTGCTTCCCTTGACCAGCGTGTGGATCCGCTCGAAGCGGCGGTCGACAACGCTGGACGCGTCCTTGTCCGGCACGAGCTCCTCGGAGCCCGGGGCCATAGCGAGCAGCTTGCCGAGTCGGTCCCTCATTTCCTTGAGCTTGTCCGAGGCCTCGGCCACCACGCCGACGTCGATCGGTGATTTGGACAGCCTGGTCTCCTCGGCCACCGCCTTGAGAAAGCCCTTGATCGGCGACTCTATGGACGAAAGGACGTTCATCGCGTTGGCCGCCTCGCCGAAGCTTCGGAACCGGACGATGTCGACATCGGCCAGGAAGCTCTCCCACTGCCGTACATACTCGGCGAAATAGAGGTCGGTGACATAGCGCTCGAGCGCGGGCAGGTCGGTTTCGCCGGGAGTTTGGCTGTGCTCGGTGCCGATGACCCAGGTTTCCGCGACCGCGACACGCGCCAGTTCGGGCAGCTTGACGAGAAAAGCGTCCTTGTAGCCCTTGTAGGTAAACAGCCCGGGAATACCCTTGGTCATCAACTCGCCGCTGCGGCGCCTGAAGTAGCGCCCGCCATCGCCTATCTTGTCGGTGACCCGCCAGTCATCGAGGCCGTCCGACATGGCCTCGCGCTTGACCTGCCCGTAGAGCCGTTCGGCCAGCGGCCGCCGGGCCAGGATCTCCCGTGCCTGGGTGACCAGCGTTGCGTTCAGCGACGGCGGTACCAAATCGCCCTCCATCAGAGCCGCCAAGTGCGTTTGGAACTGCTCGCGCAAGGGCTCGTTGGCGGCGCCCGGCAGGCGAGCGCCCCAATCCAGCGAAACCCAGAGCTGTACGAACTCGCGGTCGAGGACCTTGGGGTTGCCCATCATCAGGTAGGCCTTGAGCGCCTCGTAGAGGATGTCGGAGCGCTCGACATAGAGGCGCATCTGGTCTTCCAGGCCTTCCATAACACGCGGCAGAAGGATGGTCTGGAACGCCCTGCGATAGGCGCCTTGGGCGGCCGCCCCGAGCTTGTCGCCCTGATACAGGCCAAGACCCATCATCATCGGCACCGACTTGTCCCGATCATCGTAACCGCCGGGCAGCGCGCGAAGCGCATTGAGCGGCATCAGCATCTCCTCCACCGAACCGCTGCCGGCAGCCAACGCCTCGGCCAGCTGTTCGTACTCCTGGACCTGGGTCTCCGTCTCGCCAATGTAGTTCTGATTGCGCAGGTAGCTGGTCGACCAGGCCGCCGCCAGCAGGACCACGAGCGCGGCCGCTCCGGCATAGGCGGCGCGCTGGAACCAGACGCGATACTGGTGCAGCAGCCCGGTATGGCCGACCAGATCGGCCTCCTGGAACACGACGTCGCGCAGCAGGCGGGTCAGGAAGTAGCTCCGCCCCGGGCCGCTGAACGCAGGCATGACTTGGCGGTCCAGCCCGAAGGTCCCGGATATCGAGCTGATCACCCGGTCGATTGGAGTTCCCTCCTGGGTCCCACTGGAGAAATAGATACCGCGCAGCAGGCAGGGCTCCTCGAATCGGCTCGGCTGGAAGGTTTCTGCCAGGAAGTCCTGGATCGATCCCTTGAGTGCCGCCATCTGCTGGGTAAAGCCTTGGATCGCGCCACGCCGGTTGATGTCCCGTTCCTGATCGAGACGCGTGATCAGCCTGCCATCGAGGCGCTCCATGATCGCGTCGTACTCGGCTCCGAAGTCGGCGATGACGCCGCTCGGATTCTCTGATGTGGCGATCGGAAAGGTGAGGCCCCAGACCTGGCCGCGCTCCTCGCGGCCCAGATCGTCGAAGAACTCGATGAAGCCCGCGACCAGGTCGCACTTCGTCAGCACGACGTAGACCGGAACCTTGACCTTGAGCTCGTTGGCCAGTTCCTGCAGCCGTTGGCGGACGGCGACGGCGTGCAGCCGCCGTTCCTCTTCGCCCTGCCGGGCCATGTCGTCCAGGCTGAAGGCGACGATGATGCCGTCGACCGGGCGGCGCCGGCGGTGCTTCTTCAGCAGCTGAAGGAACCCGGTCCAGGCCGCGCTGTCGACCGTCCGGTCGCTGTCCTGCGTGGTGTAGCGGCCGGCTGTGTCTAGCAACACGGCCTCGTCGGTGAACCACCAGTCGCAGTTCCGGGTGCCGCCGACGCCGCGGATACGGACGTCCTCGCCGCCTGTTTGACCTGACAGGGGGAACTTCAGGCCCGAGTTCTTCAACGCGGTCGTCTTGCCGGCGCCCGGCGGCCCGATGATCAGGTACCAGGGCAGCTGATAGAGCTGGCGTCTACGCCCCTTGCCGCCCAGCTTCGCCCTCTTGAGGACCGCCAGCGACTCCCGGAACCGCTCGCGCAGGACCGCCAGCTCTTCCTCCGAGGCCTGGCCGTCCGCGCCCTCCTCCGGGCCGGAGGCCAGGCTCTCGATTACCTTGGCATTGGTCTGCCTGGCGCGGATCGCCGTCCAAATCGCCTTGACGGCCCAGATCAGGACGATGGTGACGATGATCGCCAGCCGGGCCTCGGCGCTGGCCAGGGGCTCCCATCCCGCGAAGGCGATCAAGGGGCCGACGAACCAGATCAGGAGGCCAAGAAGAATGAGCCCGAGGATCGAAATGACCCAGCGGTTCAGCAGCCATCCAAACAGGCGTTTCAGCATCGCGCTTACCTTTCGCGAGTTTCCGGATTCCGGGCGCGCTCGCCGGCGGCCTCGCCATGGACTGTGTTGGTCTCTCTCGGTGTGGGTGCCTTGGAACGCGTCTTGCTTCCAGCCATTCCCTTCGCCTCCGAATGCCCCAGTACCTAGTTCACTGGGATCTTGATCTCGATACGCCGGTTTCGCTGATGGTCTTTGGCGCTGTTGCCCGGCGCAATCAGCTCCGTGTCGGCGCGGCCTTCGGCGACCAATTTGTTCGAATTGCCTATGGATTCGGACATCAGGGCGACAACCGCCTTTGCCCGGGCGTCGGACAGGTGCCAATTGGACGGGAACTTCAACGTGCGGATCGGGATCTTGTCGGTATGACCAGTGACCAGAAGCGGTCCGGGCTCGTTCTTCAACACGTCGCCGATCTTGAGGATCACCGGACGAAAGTCGCTCGAGACCCTGGCGCTGCCCGAGGGAAACAAGCCCTTGTTGTGGACCACGATGTTGGTCGCATAGCCCAGGTCGACCACCTCGAGCAGACCACGGTCGACCTCCGCCTGCAGCAGGCCGCCGAT
>CAMYMY010000116.1 GCA_947259625.1 uncultured Kiloniellales bacterium
CCCAGAGCTATGAGTGAGAAGCCGTGGCGCTGGTGGCGCTTCCGGCCGGCCTTCTGGCCGACGCTCTTCACCCTGCCCATGCTCGCCGTGCTGATCGGCCTGGGGACCTGGCAGCTCCAGCGGCTCGAATGGAAGCAGGCCCAGATCGCCGAGCGCGAGACGCGCAGCACCGCGCCGGCCATCGACCTGCCCCGCGAAGTCTCCGACCCGCAAGCCCTCCAGTTCCGCCGCGTCGCGCTGACCGGACGCTTCCTGCACGCGCGCGAGATGTACCTGAACGGCCGCACCTACAAGGGCCAGGTCGGCGTTCATGTCGTGACGCCGCTGGTGCTGGCCGACGGCCGCGGGCTGCTGGTCGACCGTGGCTGGGTGCCGATGGCCCGCAAGGACCCGGCCGGCCGCCCCGACGGACAGGTCGCGGGGATCGTCACGCTGGAGGCCCTGCTGCGCAGCGGCGGTTGGACAGGCAGCCGGACTTTCCGGCCCGACAACCGGCCCGAGGAGAACCTCTGGTTCTGGGTCGAACCCGCGGCCATGGCCGCCTGGGCCGGCCTCGAGGACCCGGTCACCGCGCTCTACGCCGCGGCCGGGGCGGCCGAAAACCCCGGAGGCCTGCCGGTCGGCGGGCAGACCCGCGTGACCCTGCGCAACGACCACCTGCAATACGCGCTCACCTGGTACGCGTTGGCCGTGGTCCTGGCCGTGATCTACGGGCTCTACCACCGAAAGCGGGTGGGCTGACGCCCGGCCGCGGGCGCCCGTTCACCGGGCGAAGTGGACCCCGGGCGCCGTCTCCGCCGCCGGGCTGCTCCCCAGATCCCGATAGGCAATCGCGACGATGGCCAGGCACAGCGCCACCGGAAGGTACATCACCGGGCTCATCAGCAGGGTCACCCACCAATAGTCGGTCGCCGCGGCGGCGTGCGCCGGGTTCAAGATATTGATGTCGAACAGGACGTAGTACAGGCCGAAGGTCAGCCCGTAGCCGACCAGGGCGACGGGGAGGCTCGCCGTCAGGAAGGCCCCCACCAGGCGCCAGGTGGAGCCCCGGGTGCGCGACCACGACTCGCCAAGGGACAGGCCTTCGCCCAGGGCCACGGCCGGGAAGGGCAGGGACAGCCGGGCCATGAAGGCCAGCGGCGCGGCATAGGCGACGAGCACGAGGGGCACGATGATGACGATGAGGACGGCGTGCGCCAGAACATGCCGTTGAACTGGCCGAGGCCGAATTTGAGCGCGCCCTCCGCACCGAGCAGCATGTAGCGGTACCAGAAGATGCCGAAGACGACCATGATGAAGAAGCTGCCGGTCCACAGGATCAGGAGGGTGCCGATCGGATAGCCTTCCAGGCTGTAGCCGCCCTGGCCGTCGGCGGCCTGCGCGGCATAGGCACCCAAGTCGTCGAAATAGCCCAGGGCGGCGGCCACGGCCCAGGGCAGGGTCACCAGAAGAACCAGAACGACGTAGGGCTTGATGTGGGTCCTGATCAGCATGACCGCTTCGCCGATCGTGCCAAAGACGGCCAGATTGCTGTGCGGATTAAGCGCCATGATCTGTCTCCCGCGTTGCCGGGCGGCGGCCCCCCGAGGGCCCCCGCGCCCCGTCATAGTCAGGGTTGAAGCTTAAGAGCGACTTAAAGGGCCCGAGTGTGGGCGGCACCCTGGAATCGGCCGGCGCCAGCCGCTATGAAGGGCGGCGATGCCAGCAGACCGGTCGCAGGGGAGCCGCCATGACCGCTTATCAGGACCTCGAAGCCCGCTTCCGCCGCCTCTACGCCCTGCAGGAGGCCGCCGGGGTGCTGCACTGGGACATGTCGACGGTGATGCCCGAGGGTGGCGGCGGCGCGCGCAGCGAGCAGCTGGCGGTGCTCGAGGTGGTCTGCCACGAAACCTCGACGGACGGGGAGCTGGGCGACCTCTTCGCCGCGGCCGAGGCGGAGGCCGGCGCGCTCGACCCTTGGCGCCAGGCCAACCTGCGCGAGATGCGCCGAGAGTGGCGCCACGCCACGGCGCTCGATGCCGGCCTGGTCGAGGCGCTGGCCAAGGCGACCATGGCCTGCGAGATGACCTGGCGCAAGGCGCGGCCCGACAACGACTTCGCCGCCGTGCTGCCGGCGCTGAAAGAGGTCCTGGGCTTGACGCGGGAGGCCGCCGAGGCCAAGTCGGACGCGCTCGGCCTATCGCCCTACGACGCGCTTCTGGACCAGTACGAGCCGGGCGGCCGGATCGCGCGAATCGCCCCGGTCTTCGACGACCTCGCGGCCTTCCTGCCCGGGTTTCTGGGCGAGGTCATGGAGCGCCAGGCCGCGGCGGGCGCGCCGCTCGCTCCCGAAGGGCCGTTTCCGGAGGCGGCCCAGGAGGCGCTCGGCCGCAGGCTCATGGCGGCGGTCGGCTTCGACTTCGGCCACGGCCGGCTCGACGTCTCGCTGCACCCCTTCTGCGGCGGCGTGCCGGACGACGTGCGCATCACCACGCGCTACGACGAGGCCGACTTCTCCAAGGCGCTGATGGGCGTGCTGCACGAGACGGGACATGCCATGTACGAGCGCGGCCTGCCGGCGAATTGGCGCCTGCAGCCGGTCGGCCAGGCGCGCGGCATGGCGCTGCACGAGAGCCAGTCGCTGCTGGTCGAGATGCAGGTCTGCCGGGGCCCGGCCTTCCTCGGCTTCCTGGCGCCGCTCGCCGCCGAGGCCTTCGGCGGCGTCGGCCCGGCCTGGACGGCGGAGAACCTGCTCCGGCTCGCCAACAAGGTCGAGCCCGGCTTCATACGGGTCGACGCCGACGAAGTGACCTATCCGGCCCACGTCATCCTGCGCACCCGCCTGGAACGGGCAATGATCGCCGGCGAACTCGCGCCCGCCGACCTGCCCGGCGCCTGGAACGAGGCCATGGCGGAGCTCCTCGGCCTCACGCCCCGCGACGACCGGCTCGGTTGCCTGCAGGATATCCACTGGTACGACGGCGCCTGGGGCTATTTCCCGACCTACACCCTGGGCGCCATGACCGCCGCCCAGCTCTATGCCGCGGCCGTGGCCGCCGTGCCCGAGATCCCCGAGGCCATCGGCCGGGGCGACTTTTCGCCCCTGATGGCCTGGCTGAAAGAGAACGTGCACGCCAAGGGCTCGCTGCTCTCGGCCGACGAGCTCCTGACCGAGGCGACGGGCCAGCCGCTGGACCCGGGGGTGTTCGAGGCGCATCTTAGGAGACGGTATCTGGACTGAGTCGGCTTACGGCCCCATCTCTTTGGTGGTGGGGCACACGGGAGGAGACCACGCAGATGGCAGTTTCAGGCATCGGCAAGATGGCGGCCAGGGCGACCGGCTCGGCGGCGGGCGTGTTGGGCGAGCTGATCGGATCGGGCGCCTATCCGGAGAGCGAGTACGGTCTGGCCGCCTATCTCTTCGAGCGCGTCGCCCAGAGCGAGAAGGAGACGGCCACCAAGGACCGGCAGTACTATCTCGATCTCATGGCCGCCTGCCTGGGGACGGTGCGCGAGCGCCCGGGCGCCGGTTAGGGCCTGCTTTCGCCCTGCCGCCACATCGCTTGCCGCCCCGGTGCCCGGCGTCTAGATTAGCGCGCCATTTTGCATGGGCGGGGTCATGAAGTACGTCTCCACCCGGGGCCGCGCCCCGGTGCTCGAATTCGACGAGGTGCTGCTCGCGGGCTTGGCCCGCGACGGCGGGCTCTATCTTCCCGAGACCTGGCCGCATTTCCCGGCGGAGGAGATCCGCGCCCTGGCCGGCCTCGGCTATGCCGAGATCGCGCTTCGGATCCTGCGGCCCTTCGTCGGCCGGGCGATTCCCGAGGCGGAACTCCGGCCGATCGTCGAGGAGGCCTACACGGGCTTTGGCCACAAGGCGGTCGCGCCCTTGAAGCAGCTGGACAGCAATACCTGGCTGATGGAGCTGTTCCACGGGCCGACGCTGGCCTTCAAGGACTATGCGCTGCAGGTGGTCGGGCGCCTCTTCGACCACGTGCTGGCGCGCCGCGGCGAGCGGGTGACCATCGTCGGCGCGACCTCGGGCGATACCGGCTCGGCCGCCATCGAGGCCTGCCGCGACCGCGAGCGGATCGATATCTTCATTCTGCACCCCAAGGGCCGCGTGTCCGAGGTGCAGCGCCGCCAGATGACCACGGTCGATGCGCCCAACGTGCACAACATCGCGGTCGAGGGCAGCTTCGACGACTGCCAGGACCTGGTGAAGGCGATGTTCAACGACAGCGCGTTTCGCGACGAGATGGCGCTGTCGGCGGTCAACTCGATCAACTGGGCGCGGATCCTGATCCAGACCGTCTATTATTTCGTCGCCGCCGTGGCGCTGGGCGCGCCGGGGCGGCGGGTCGCCTTCGCCGTGCCGACCGGCAACTTCGGCAACGTCTATGCCGGCTACGCGGCGCGGCAGATGGGCTTGCCGGTGGCGCAGCTCGTCGTCGGGTCCAATCGCAACGACATCCTGACCCGCTTCCTGGAGAGCGGCGTCATGGAAGCGGCTCCGGTCGAACCAAGCCTCTCGCCCTCGATGGACATCCAGGTCTCCAGCAACTTCGAGCGCCTGCTGTTCGACGTCCTTGGGCGGGACGGCGCCGCAGTCGCGGCGGCCCTCGAGGGCTTCCGGGCCTCGGGCCGCCTCGACCTTCGCGCGGCGCGCGGCGCCGAGGCACTGGCGATCTTCGACGGCGCGCGGCTCGACGACGACGGCACGCTGGCCGAGATCGCCCGCCTGCAGCGGGAGACCGGCGAGCTGGTCGATCCGCACAGCGCCGTGGGCATCGCCGCGGCGCGGGCCAAGGCGCTGGACCCGGCCGTCCCGGTGGTGGCGCTGGCGACCGCGCATCCGGCCAAGTTTCCCGACGCGGTCGAACGGGCCTGCGGCCGCAGGCCGGCCCTGCCGGCGCGCCTCGCCGACCTCTACCAGCGCGCCGAGCGCTGTGCCGTCCTGCCCTATGACCTTGCCGCGGTCCAGGGCGAGATCCGCAGAACCCGCGCGGCCGAGGGCGTGGCATGACGATCCAGGTGAAAAAGCTGTCCGGCGGCCTGACCGTGGCGACCGATCGGGTCGAACAAGCCGAGACGGTCTCGCTCGGCGCCTGGGTCGGCGTCGGCACGCGCCACGAGCCCGCCGAGGCCAACGGCATCGCGCACCTGCTCGAGCACATGGCCTTCAAGGGGACGGAACGGCGCAGCGCCCGCGACATCGCCGAGGAGGTCGAGGCCGTGGGCGGCCACTTGAACGCCTATACCGGCCGCGAGAACACGGCGTTCTACGCCAAGGTCCTGGCCGAGGATATGCCGCTGGCGCTGGACGTGGTCGCCGACATCCTGCAGAACCCGACCTTCGATCCGGAGGAGCTGAGCCGCGAGCGCGCCGTGGTGCTGCAGGAGATCGGCCAGACGAACGATACGCCCGACGACATCATTTTCGACCATTTTCAGGAGACCGCCTATCCGGACCAGGCCTTGGGACGGCCGGTCCTCGGCCGGGCCGAGATCATTTCCGGCCTCGCCCGCGACAGCCTGCGCGGGTACATGGCGCGGAACTATCGCCCGCCCGAGATGATCCTCGCCGCCGCCGGCAAGGTCGACCACGAGGCCTTCGCCGACCTGGCGCGCCGGGCCTTCGAGAGGCTGACGGCCGAGGCCAACAGCGAGGCCGAGCCGGCCCGCTACGCCGGCGGCGAATACCGCGAGACGCGGGACCTGGAGCAGGTCCATCTGCTGCTCGGTTTCGATGCGCTGGGATATCTCGACCCGGACTACTATGCCCTGATGGTGCTCTCCTGCCTGTTCGGCGGCGGCATGTCCTCGCGCCTGTTCCAGGAAATCCGCGAGAAGCGCGGCCTGGTCTACTCGGTCTACTCCTTCGTCTCGGCCTATCGCGACGGCGGCCTGTTCGGGATCTACGCGGGGACCGGCGAATCCGAGGTCGCCGAGCTGATCCCCGTGGTCTGCGACGAGATCGCCAAGCTGTGTAGGGATATCGCCGGGCCCGAGGTCGAGCGCGCCAAGGCCCAGCTCAAGGCCGGCATTCTCATGAGCCGGGAGAGCAGCGCGGTGCGCTGCGAGCAGCTCGCCCAGCAGCTGCTGACCTTCGGCCGGCCGCTGCCCGTGGCCGAGATCGTGGCCAAGATCGAGGCGGTCGACACCGTCCGCCTGCAGCAGCTGGCCGGCTCCGTGCTTCGCGGCCGGCCGACCTTCGCGGCGCTGGGGCCGATCGGCCGGGTCGAGGACTACGACCGGCTTGCGGCCCGCCTGGACTGAGCGGCGCCGTGCTGCTGTCTTCCCTCGGTCCCGCCTTGCACAGGGGCTTCCGGATCGAATGCGGCAGGGTCCATTTGCGCCCCTTGAGGCAGAGCGACTGGCGCGAATGGGCGGCGTTGCGCGGGGCGAGCCGCGATTTCCTGGTACCCTGGGAGCCGACCTGGTCCTACGACTCCCTGGGCCGCAGCGCATTCCGGCGCCGCGTGAAGGCCTACGACCGCGAATGGCAGCAGGGCACCGGCTACAGCCTGATGCTGGTCCGGCGCGACGACGAGGCGCTGCTCGGCGGCATGACCCTGACCAATATGCGCCGCGGCGTGGCCCAGTGCGCCAGCCTGGGCTATTGGATCGGCGCCCGCCACGCCCGCCAGGGCTACATGACCGAGGGGACCGGCGGCGTGCTGGCGTTCTGCTTCGAGGACCTGGGGCTGCACCGCGTCGAGGCGGCCTGCCTGCCGAGCAACGCGGCGAGCAAGGCCTTGCTGACCCGGACGGGGTTCCGGGAGGAGGGCTACGCGCGCCAATACCTGCGGATCAACGGCACGTGGCAGGACCACCTGCTCTTCGCCATCCTGCGCGACGAATGGGCGCAGGCCAATGGCCGCTGATCTCAGAGCCTGACCCAGAAAGAGCAAATGCAAATCAATGCGTTAGCCATAACATATGATAGATTGTCATGGCCGGACTTGATCCGGCCATCCAGGATTTGCCGGCCGCAGACGCTGTTCTGGATCGCCGGGTCGAGCCCGGCGATGACAAGTTGGGTTTGTTAACTCGTTGATAATACGCGCTTGATTTTGAGTCGGACCCTCAGGCGTGGCCGGCGTCGCCCGACAGCATCTTGAAATCGAACCCGAGCTTGGCGATCGCCTGTTCCCACTTTTCGTCCAGGTCGCCGCCGAACACCAGGGCGTCGTCCGGGTCGACGTGCAGCCAGCTGTTCGACTGGATCTCGGCGTCGAGCTGGCCGCGGCCCCAGCCGGCGTATCCCAGCGCCAGAAGGCTCTTCTGCGGACCTTTGCCGACCGCCATGTCGCGCAGGATCTCGACCGTTGCGGTCAGCGAAACGCCCTCGCTGACCTGGAGCGTCCCCTCCTGGTCATACTCGGGCGAATGCAGCACGAAGCCCCGGCCCGATTCGACCGGACCGCCGAAGTGGATCGGCACGCTGTGGCCGAGGTCGCTGGTATCGATATCGAGCTGCTCCAGCAGGTCCGGGAAGGTGATCTGGTCGTTCAGGCGGTTCACCACCAGCCCCATGGCGGCGTCCTCGGTATGCGCGCAAAGGTAGATCACCGTCCGCGTGAAGCGCGGGTCCAGCATGTTCGGCATGGCGATGAGGAGCCGGCCGGTCAAGTACCTGTCGTCCTTGCTGCTAATCGACATCTCTGGCTGCTATGCTATCTTCCAACTATCAGGGCATCCGCTCGCCTCGGCCGGTCGAATGCCGACACGGCATTGTGACCTGACCAAGGCGTGCTCGGACTACTATATATGCATTGTTCCCGGGTTAAACCCCAAGCTGGAGGCTTTCTGCCCATGCCGGTTCGCGCGGTCCGTCTTTTGGCGCTGTGTGGCCTGGTCTGTGCCCTGCTGTCGCCGCTCGGCGGGGCCCGGCCGGCGCAGGCGGCGGCCTCGGACTGGCTCGACCACGATCACGCGCGGCTGCGCCTGATCGCCGCGAGCGACAGCGTGGGCGAGACGGAGGAGCTGCGCCTCGGGCTACACTTCAAATTGCAGCCGGGCTGGAAGATCTATTGGCGCAGCCCGGGCGATGCGGGCTATCCGCCCGCGATCGACTGGCAGGGCTCCGGCAACCTCGCCGGGGCGGACCTCCAATGGCCGGTGCCGCACCGCTTTTCCCTGTTCGGGCTGGAGACCTTCGGCTACGGCGACGAGGTGGTGCTGCCCATCGCGGCCCGTCCGGAGCGGCCGGGCGAGGCCGTCGCCCTCAGCGCCGAGGTCAGCTATCTGGTCTGCTCCGACATCTGCGTGCCGCACGACGGCACGCTCAGCCTCGATCTGCCGGCCGGACCGGGGGTGCCCGCGCTGCACGCCTTCCTGATCGACCAGGCGCGGTCCCTCGTGCCGGGCCTGGGCGCCGAGGCCGGCCTCGCCCTGGAGCGCGCCCTGCTGACCGGCAGCACCGAGGAGCCGGTCCTCGAGATCGTCGCGCGATCGGACATCCCCTTCGACGCGCCGGACCTGCTGGTCGAGGGGCCGCCCGGCTACTTCTTCGCCAAGCCCGAGGTCCGCCTGGGCGACGGCGGCAAGCGCGCCGAGCTCAGCCTGCCGGCGACGCGGAGCTCCCTGGCCAAGGGCGTGCTCGAGGGCAAGCGCCTGACGCTGACCGTGACCGACGGCCGGCGCGGCCTGGAGAGCGAGTTCATCGCCCGCTACGAGCGCGTGCCGCCGCTTGCCGCGCTGACCGGTGGGTCCCTGCTGGTCATGCTGGGCCTGGCGCTGCTGGGCGGCCTGATCCTCAACCTGATGCCCTGCGTCCTGCCGGTGCTGTCGATCAAGCTGCTCTCGGTGGTCAGCCACGGCGGGCGCGAGAGCCGGGCGATCCGGGTGAGCTTCCTGGCCTCGGCCGCCGGCATCCTGTTCTCCTTCCTGGTGCTGGCGGCCGGCGCTTTGGCGCTCAAGGCCGCCGGCCTGGCGGTCGGCTGGGGCATCCAGTACCAGCAGCCGCTGTTCCTCAGCGCCATGGCCCTGGTGGTCACGCTGTTCGCCTGCAACCTGCTCGGCTGGTTCGAGATCCCCCTGCCGGCCTGGCTCGGCGGCCTGGCCGGAGGCGGCGCGGGCGGCGGGAGCGCCGGCGGCGGGGGGCACAGCCTGGGCGGCCATTTCGCCACCGGCGCCTTCGCGACCCTGCTGGCCACGCCCTGCTCGGCGCCCTTCCTGGGCACCGCGGTCAGCTTCGCCCTGGCCCGCGGGCCGCTCGAGATCCTGCTGATCTTCGGCATGCTGGGCCTCGGCCTGGCGCTGCCCTATCTGGGCGTGGCGGCCTTTCCGGGCCTGGCCCGGCGCCTGCCGCGGCCGGGCTCCTGGATGGTCGTGCTGCGCCGGATCCTCGGCCTGGCGCTGGCCGGAACGGCGGTTTGGCTGCTCACGGTCCTGGCCGCCCAGATCGGCGCAACCGGGGCGGTGCTGGCCGGCGGGCTCTTGCTGGGGGTGGGCCTGCTGTTCCTGCTGGGCGGCCGGCTGCGCGGCCCGGTCCTGGCCGCCTCGGTCTCGGCCCTGGCGCTGGCCGCCGTGGCGCTGCCGGTCGGCTTCGGCGCCACGGCGCGGCCCGAGCCCGCGCCCGCCACTGCGTCCGGCGCCGAGACCGGCGACTGGCGGCCGCTCGACCCGGCCGAGATCGGGCGCCTGGTCGCGGCCGGCAAGACCGTCTTCGTCGACATCACCGCCGACTGGTGCATCACCTGCCAGGTCAACAAGAAGCTGGTGCTCGAGCGCGGCGAGGTGGCCCGGCGCCTGGACGGCGACGCGGTCGTCACCATGCGCGGCGACTGGACCCTGCCGAGCGACGAGATCACCGACTATCTGACCGGCTACGGGCGCTACGGCATTCCCTTCAATATCGTTTTCGGCCCCGGCGCGCCCGACGGCAAGCTGCTGCCGGAGCTCTTGACCGTCGAGACCGTTCTGGAGGCGCTCGACGCCGCGGCCGGCGGTTGAGAAGGCTTTACTTGGAAGGCGCGCGCTCTATTCTGGGGCGGGGGAACACCCGTTGAAATTGCGGTCAGGCAACGAGAGAGGGAAGGCAAGATGACGATACAGGTTGGCGACAAGATCCCGAGCGTCACGCTCGCCCACATGGCCGGCGAGGGCCCGGCCGCGATCGGCACCGAGGAAATCTTCTCCGGCAAGAAGGTCGTGCTCTTCGCCCTGCCCGGCGCCTACACCCCGACCTGCTCGGCCCGGCACGTGCCGGGCTTCGTCGAGAACGCCGAGGCGATCAAGGCCAAGGGCGTCGACACCATCGCCTGCCTTTCGGTCAACGACGCCTTCGTGATGGGCGCCTGGGGCAAGGACCTGGGCGTCGGCGACGCCGTCCTGATGCTGGCCGACGGCAGCGCGGACTTCACCAAAGAAGTGGGCCTGGTGCTCGACC
>CAMYMY010000117.1 GCA_947259625.1 uncultured Kiloniellales bacterium
TCGAGGCCTGCGGGGTCTGCCGCTCGGACTGGCACGCCTGGACCGGCGCCGACCCGGACGTCGCCGCGCCGCACGTGCCAGGCCACGAGTTCGCCGGCGTGGTCGAGGAGGTCGGGCCCGAGTGCCGCCGGTTCAAACGGGGCGACCGGGTTACCGCGCCCTTCATCCTGGCCTGCGGCGAGTGCCCGGACTGCCGGGGCGGCGACCCGACGGTCTGTTCCGATCAGCACGTCGTCGGCTTCTCGGCCTGGGGCGCGTTTGCCGAGCGGGTGCCGGCGCCGCGCGCGGACTTCAACCTGGTGGCCCTGCCGGAGGCCATGGGTTTCGTCGAGGCCGCGGGCATGGGCTGCCGGGTCACCACTGCGTTTCGCGGCCTGGTCGACCGCGCGGGACTGCGGCCGGGCGAGTGGCTGGCGGTCCACGGCTGCGGCGGGGTCGGGCTCTCGGCCGTCATGATCGGCGCGGCGATCGGCGCGCCCGTTTTGGCGATCGATGTCAACGACGAGGCGCTCGAGCTGGCGCGTTCGCTGGGCGCCACCAAGACGCTCGACGCGGGCGGCGTGGAGGACGTCGGCGCGGCCGTGCGCGAACTGACCGGCGGCGGAGCGGAGGTCTCGATCGATGCGCTCGGTGTCACCGAGACCTTCCACAACTCCGTGCGCGGGCTGCGCAAGCTCGGCCGGCACGTCCAGATCGGCATGCCCTTGGGCCGCCACGCCGACCCGTCGATCCCGCTCTTGGAGCTGGTCTACTCCCGGCAGATTTCCGTCATGGGCACGCGCGGCATCGCGGCCGGCCGCTTCCCCGCGCTGTTCGAGATGATCGCCGGCGGACGCCTCGACCCCGCGCGGCTGGTCACGAGGACGATCCCGCTGGAGGAGGCGGGCGCGTCCCTCGCCGCCATGGACGGCTACACCGCCGCCGGCATCACGGTGATCGACCGTTTTTGAGTGCGACAAGAGGGCAAAAAAAGGTGTCAGGAACCTTTTTCCAAGGAACACGCCAAGCAATTAACATACTGAAAGTTATATATAATTACTCGACAAAAGGTTCCTGACACCTTTTTTATCTAGGTTATCTCGTCCAGGACGAGGTCGCGGAACGACCGGAAGCGGGCAGCGCCGGGCAGCCAGTTGGCGAAGAACCATGCCTCCCACTCGCCCGTGTCACTCTTTACCTGCGGGTTCAGGAGATAAACGGCGCCTTCCGAGACATCGCTGATCTGGAGCGCGGAGCGTAGATACGCGACCCTGAGGTTCACGCAGTCCTGTGCGTCGCCGTATACGAAATAGTCTTCGTCGGGGACTGTCGGGCCACCCGCGTGCGCATCGGTCCAAATGTCGATCCAGTCTTGCTGCTCGGCCGCGAACCAGTCGATTTCCTCGACCGGGCGCAAATGCAAGGGGTTCATTCCGAAGCCGCTGAAGCCATTGGAGCAGCGCAGAAACCCCTTGTAAGTTTCGGGAAGCGATACGCCGAGCCGTGCTTCCACTACGCCGATCGCCGTCTCGGATGCAGCTGCGTGCCGAGCGCTGCCTTCATCGCCCCAGTCTCCGGAACGGGCAAGGTCTTCAAGCTGCTCGATAAGTTCAGTCCAGCTCATGCCATTACTTCGGCTCTCGATGCTGCGGCGTCAGCGGGGGCGATGATCGCTGAAGGTCCTTCCATGTGCAACTGGCGCGGGTCCGGGCGGCGCTAGCAGGTGGGGATGTCGCCGGCGGAGAAGTGGCCGACGAGCATGATCTCGAACCAATGGTCCCAGTCGGCCTTCGCGGTCAGGGGCGCGAACTCGATCGCCTCGTCGCGAAATACCGGCGCGGCCTCGAGCACGATGCGCTCGGCCTCCTGGCCAGTGCGCGCGAGGGTGAGGACGGGCGCGGGGCCGCTCAGGGCGATGGTCGCGGTCCAGGATCTGGCGTTGCGTTCCCAGGCGAAGCTCCAGGCCTCGCCTATCCTGTTGCCTTCTCCCAGGAAGACCGGCTGAACGAAGCCGGCATGCCGTCCGGCGACCAGCGGGGCGAAGATGCCGACGGCGTAGAGACGGCCACCCTCGCGCCAGAGCCAGACCTGACGGACCTTGGCGTAGGGGCCCTGGCATACCACCTGGGCGAAGGGGCCCAGGTAGACCAGGGAGGGGCGGGCCGGCGCCGGGTCGATCGGCGGCGGGGCCTTGGCGAAGAGGGTCGAGCGGTCGTTGGCGCGGAGCGTCAGGCGATCGCCGTCTTCGCGCGCGATGGTCACCTTTAGCGGCATGCCGGCCCGCGGCGCCAGGGAGGCGTGCCACTGCGCCCCGGGGGCCGCATCGGCCGGCTCGAGGCCCGTGCCGCCGGGGTCGTAGGCGCATTCCGTCTCGCCGCAGGGAAAGAACAGCCAGGCACCCCCCTCGCCGTTGACGATCAGGCGCGAAAATCGCGAGGGGCCGTCGGCCAGCCAATGCCCCGTCGGGTGCGGCCCCGCCGCGCCGGCGAAGGGCCCGAAACGCTGTTCGTAGGTCTCGCGGTCGCGGAACCCGGCCTCGAACAAGAACCTGTTGCGGGCGTGAAAGACCTCCGTCAGGCGCTCCGATTCGCGGCCCAGCAAGATCCACTCGTAGGCCGCGCTGCCGCCGATCAGCAGGACGACGAAGCCGAGGCCGGCCGCGGTCCGACGCCAGCCCGCCGCGAACAGCACCACGGCGGCAAGGGCGTAGAGGGCGAGCAGCGCGGGGCCGATCAGCAGGATATCGAGCCGGATCTCGGCGGCGGTCCCGAAGGTCATCCAGATCTCGTAGAGCGCCGCGGCCAGGCCGGCCGCGGCGACGGCCGCGAGAACCAGCCGCGCCCCGCGCCTCAGGCGCAGCATCGGCCAGATCAGCGGCAGCCACAGGACCAGCAGGGTATAGTAGAGGAGAAACGCCGCCGTCATGCCGCGCCGCCAACCGGCTCAGCTCGCCTGCGTCTCGTGCCAGCGCCAGGCGTCGGCGATGAGGGTCGGCAGGTCGGAGCGTTCGGTGCGCCAGCCCAGCACCTCGCCGGCGCGCGCCGGGGCGGCGACCAGGCGGTCGGGGTCGCCGGGCCGCCGCGCGCCGACGGCGACCGGGATGTTCCGCCCCGTGACCTGCTCCGCCGCGGCGATCACCTCGCGCACCGAGGCGCCCTCGCCGCTGCCCAGGTTGAGCGCCAGGGGCGCACCGCCCGCCAGCAGGTATTCCAGCGCCTTGATGTGCGCGTCGGCCAGGTCCATCACGTGGATGTAGTCGCGGATGCAGGTGCCGTCCGGCGTGTCGTAGTCCTCGCCGTGGATCGTGACCTCGGCCAAGCGGCCGAGCGCCGCGGCCAGGACGTTGGGGATCAGGTGCGGCTCGGGATCGTGCAGCTCGCCGATCTCGGCCTCCGGGTCGGCCCCGGCGGCGTTGAAATAGCGCAGCGCGACCGAGCGCAGACCCCGGGCCGGGGCCAGGTCCTGAAGCATGCGCTCGATCATCAGCTTGGTCGCGCCGTAGGGGTTGATCGGGGCCTGCGGGTGGTCCTCGGGAATCGGGACCTGTTGCGGCACGCCATAGGTGGCGCAGGTGCTGGAGAACACGAGCGGCGGCGCCCCGCTCTCGCACAGCAGCTCCAGTAGAGAGAGCGTCCCGGCCACGTTGTTGCGGTAGTAGCCGAGCGGGTCGCTCACCGACTCGCCTACCAGGGCCTTGGCGGCGAAATGCAGGACCGCCGCGGGAGGGTGCCGGTCGAGGCAGTCCGCCAGGCACGCGCGGTCGAGCAGGTCGCCCTCGACAAAGGGCCCCCACTTGACCGCCCAGGCGTGGCCGGTCGAAAGGTCGTCGTAGACCACCGGCGTGTAGCCGGCGGCGCTCAAGGCTTTGCAGGCGTGGCTGCCGACATAGCCCGCCCCGCCAGTCACCAGGACGGTCTTGCCAGTGGTCTCGTGCTCGGCCATGACGCTTCCCAAAAAGTCGGGACCGGCAGCTTCGACGGCCCTTGCCTGCGAAAAGATCCCGCCAAGGTTTATATTTCGTTTTACGGGGTCGTCAAAATTCCCTGTACCCGGCCATGATATCACGCGACCCGCTTTCTTCGGTCGTCCGGGTTTTGTAGAGTCTCGCGGATTGGTCATAGGGGGTCCGGGGCGGCATGGGGTCTTATCTCAGACCGACGGCACTGGGGCAGGCGCTCGAGGCGTTGGGCGAGGGTCCGCGCACGATCGTTGCCGGCGGCACGGACCACTATCCGGCGCGGGTCGGAAGGCAGATCGACGAAGATGTTCTCGACATCAGCGCGCTCAGGGAGCTGCGCGGCATCGCCGACACGCGAAAGCAGGTCCGCATCGGGGCGCTCACCACCTGGAGCGACCTGGTCCGCGCGCCGCTGCCGGCCTGGTTCGACGGCCTGAAGCAGGCCGCCCGCGAGGTTGGCGGCCTGCAGGTGCAAAACGCCGGAACGCTCTGCGGCAACGTGTGCAACGCCTCGCCGGCGGCCGACGGGGTGCCCAGCCTGCTGGCGCTCGACGCCCGGGTCGAGCTGAGCGCGCGGGACCGGGTGCGTGAGCTGCCGCTGTCCGAATTCATCACCGGCAACCGTCGGACCCAGCGCGGACACGACGAGCTGGTCACTGCGCTGATCCTGCCCAAGCCGGGCAAGGGCGCGCGCAGCACCTTCCTCAAGTTGGGCGCGCGCAAGTACATGGTGATCTCGATCGTCATGGTCGCGGGCGTCCTGGTCCCCGGGCGCGGGGGCAAGATCGCCGACCTGCGGGTCGCCGTCGGCGCCTGCTCCGAGGTCGCCCAACGCCTGAGTGCGCTCGAGGCCGACCTCACAGGACGGCCGATGGCGGCGGCCCTGGCCAAGCCCGAACACCTGGCGCCGCTTGGCCCGATCGACGATATCCGGGGCACCGCGGCCTATCGGCGGGACGCGGCGCTGACCCTCGTGCGCCGGGCGCTGGCCCGGCTGATGATAGCGCCATGAAGCGCGAGAGCCGGACGGTCGAGTTCGCTTTGAACGGCGCCGCCGTCAGCGCTGCGGTGGACCCGGGGTCCCGCCTGTCCGAGGTGCTGCGCGAGGACCTGGGGCTCAAGGGCACTAAGGTTGGCTGCGAGGCCGGCGACTGCGGCGCCTGCACGGTGCTGCTCGACGGCGAGCAGGTCTGTGCCTGCATGGTGCCGGCGGGTCAGGTGGCGGGCCGGGATGTCACCACGGTCGAGGGCCTGACCGCGAAGGGCGCCTTGAATGCCCTGCAGCAGGCCTTCCACCGGCACGGGGCGGCGCAGTGCGGCATCTGCACGCCCGGCATGCTCATGGCGGCAAGCGACCTGCTGCGGCGCAATGCCAAGCCGAACAGGCGCGCGGTGATGGACGCCCTGGGCGGCGTGCTGTGCCGCTGCACCGGTTACCGCAAGATCGTCGAGGCGGTCCTGGACGTGGCCAAGGCCCAAGCGCCGCCGGTCGACCCGCCGGCCGGGGCCGCCGTGGGCGCGCGTCTGGCCAAGGTCGACGGCGAGGGGAAGCTGACCGGCGTCGAGGCCTTCGGCGACGACGTCGCGCCGCGCGACGCCCTGCTGCTGCGGGTCGCGCGCGCGCCTCATGCCCGCGCCCGCTTCGTGATCGGCGCGTTGGACCGGCTCTACGCCGATCATCCCGGCCTGCTGCGCGTGCTCACCGCGGACGACGTGCCGGGCAACAACGGCTTCGGAATCTACCCCCACATCAAGGACCAGCCGGTGCTGGCCGAGGATAGGGTGCGCTATCGGGGCGAGGCGGTCTTGGCCCTGGTCGGCGAGGCCGCCGCCATCCGGGCCATCCCCGAGGAGGAGATCCCGATCGTGTGGCGCCCGCAGGAGGCCGTGGCCGGCATCGAGTCGGCGCTCGCGCCCGACGCCCCGGCGGTCCAGGAGGACAAGCCGGACAACGTGCTGACCCGCGGCAGGCTGGTGAAGGGCGACGTGGATGCCGGCTTCGCTGCGGCCGATCACGTGGTCGAGGGGGCCTGGCAGACCGGCTTCGTCGAGCACGCCTACATCGAGCCCGAGGCGGGCTTCGCCCGGCGCGTCGGCGACCGGATCGAGGTCACGGTCACGACCCAGGCGCCCTACATGGATCGGGACGAAACCGCCCAGGTGCTGGGTATCGCGCCGGAGCAGGTGCGCATCGTGCCCTCGGCCTGCGGCGGCGGCTTCGGCGGCAAGCTGGACGTATCCGTACAGCCGCTGCTGGCGCTTGCGGCCTGGCTCACCGGGCGGCCGGTGCGCTGCGCCTATACCCGCCCGGAATCCATGGCCTCCTCGACCAAGCGGCATCCGGCACGGATCACTGCCCGGGCCGGTTGCACGGGCGAGGGCGAGATCACGGCCTTCCGCTTCCATGGCGACTTCAATACCGGCGCCTACGCCTCCTGGGGGCCGACCGTGGCCGACCGGGTGCCGGTGCACTGCACGGGCCCCTACTTCGTGCCCAACGTGGCGGCGAGCTCGACCGCGGTGTTGACCAACGAGCCGCCGGCCGGCGCGTTCCGCGGCTTCGGCGTGCCGCAGGCGGCGCTCGCCCACGAGGCCCTGATGGACATGATGGCCGAACAGGCCGGCATCGATCCGATCGAGTTCCGCATCAAGAACGCATTGGCCGCCGGTCTCGAGACGGCGACGGGCCAGCGGCTGGAGGCCAGCGTCGGCCTGGTGGACTGCCTCGAGAAGGTGCAACCCTACTGGGAGGATTGGCGGACCGCGGCGGTGATGCGCAATGCGGTCAAGAAGACCGTGAAGCGGGGTGTCGGCGTGGGCTGCATGTGGTACGGCTGCGGCAATACCTCGATCTCGAACCCCTCGACCATGACCGTCGGCGTCTCGCGCGATGGCCGGGTGACGCTCTACAATGGCGCGGTCGACATCGGGCAAGGCGCCAATACGGTCATGATCCAGATCTGCGCCGACGCCCTGGGCGTCCCCGCGGGGATAGTCGGCTACATCATGGGCGACACCGACCGGACGGCGGACGCCGGCAAGAGCTCGGCCTCGCGCCAGACCTTCGTTTCCGGCAAGGCGGCGGAGCTGGCCGGCGCCGACCTGCGCGCCCAGATCCTGCGGCTGACCAACGCTGGGCCGAAGGCGATCATCGAGATCGGCAAGCGGCGCATTACGGTCCGGGACGGCGCGGACCGGCACGAGATCGACCTCGCGGCCTTGCCCGAGCTCGAGGCCGGCGACGTGCTCCGAGGCAGCGGTACCTTCGACCCGCCGACCACCAAGCTGGACGAGAATGGCCAGGGTGTGCCCTACGGAACCTACGGCTTCGCCGCCCAGATCGCCGAGGTCGAGGTCGATGTCGATCTCGGCACCGTCAAGGTCCGGCGCATGGTGGCCGCCCACGATGTCGGCCGGGCGATCAACCCGGTGCAGGTCGAAGGCCAGATCCACGGCGGCATCGCCCAGGGTCTGGGCCTGGCGCTGATGGAGGAATACCTGCCGGGCCGCACGGAGAACCTGCACGACTACCTGATCCCCACCGTCGGCGACATTCCGGAGATCGAGGTGATCATCGTCGAGGATCCGGAGCCGCTCGGCCCCTATGGCGCCAAGGGCATCGGCGAGCCGGCGTTGATTCCCACGGCGCCGGCGATCCTGGGCGCGATATACCAGGCGACGGGGCTGCGCATGACCCGGCTGCCGGTGACGCCCGACCGGCTGCGCGCCGCGATCCTGGCCCACGAGAAGGACGGCGGAAATGGCTGACGAGACCGACATCGTCGTTTGCGACGCCTGTCCTGTGCTGTGCCGCATCCGGCCGGGGCGCACCGGCGCCTGCGGGCGCTACGGCAACGCGGAGGGCGCGCTCGCCCGCATGGACCCGGTCGTGCTAGCGCAGCGGGCCGCGGAGAGCGACAGCAAGTTCGTGCCCTTCCTCAGCCAGGCGGGCCAATGGGACGGCAGCCTCGTGCCGGCGTCCAATACCTTTCTGACCGGGATCGGCTCCGGCACCACCTATCCGGACTACAAGCCCGCGCCCTTCATCGTCTCGAGCCGCCACGACAACGTCGACATGGTGACCGTGGTGACAGAGGGCATCTTCAGCTACTGCGGCTTCAAGCTGAAGATCGACACCGACCGATTCATCGGCCCCGAGCAGGCGGCGGTGCGCTACGAGGGTGAGCAGGTCGGCCACGTCACGACCGCGGAGTACGGCTCGCAGATGCTGGCGCTGGGCGGCGTGCGCCACCTGACCGGTGGCAGCAAGAAGGAAGGCAACGTCACCTGCCGGATGATGCTCGCCCTGGGCAACAAGGAGCGGGTCGAACTGACAGTGGACGGCGGCGCCGGGCTCTCGGTCCAGGCCGGCAAGCCGCCGGTCATCAACGGCGTGGAAGAGGCGCGCATGCGGGTCGGCTGCGGCTCGGCGACCATCGGCATGTTTGCCCGGCAGTGGCACGGCAAGGTCGACGAGGTCATCGTGGTCGACGACCACATCACCGGCGTGCTCACCGAGCACCAGGCCGGGCGCTTCCTCGGCATGACGCCCTCGGGCATCCGCGTGCGCGGCCGCAAGTCGACCCCCGGGCGCTACTTCCAGGTCGCCGAGCCGGGCACCGGCTGGGGCGGCACCGACATCACCGACCCGCTGACCATCATCGAGAAGATCGACCCCAAGGTGGCCTATCCGGGCCTGCGCCTCCTGATGGTCAGCACGACCGGCGAGGACGCCGCCTACTTCGAGCTGGACGACGACCTGAAGCCCGCGCCGGCCGAACTGCCCGAGCCGCTGGTCGGCGTGGTCGAGCGGATCGGCGAGAACTGCGAGCCGGCGCTCGTCTCGGTGCTGTTCATGGCCGGCGCCGGCGGCAGCCTGCGCGCCGGCGTGACGGAGAACCCGGTGCGATTGACCCGCTCGGTGAAGGATTCGCTGACCCGGGTCACCTGCGGCGGCGCGCCGGTCTACGTCTGGCCGGGCGGCGGCATCACCATCATGGTCGACGTGTCGCGCATGCCCGAGCGCGCCTTCGGCTACGTGCCGACCCCGGCCCTGGTCGGGCCCATCGAGTTCACCATGCGGCTCGAGGACTACCGGGCGCTGGGCGGCCACATGGACGACCTGCGCGACCTCGGCGTGGTCGGCGAGAAGGGCGCCGTGCAGGTCACCCGATGGCGGCCGGACAACCCCTGGCCCTTCGGCCCGGACGGCGGCCCGGACGGCGGGGCGGACTGACATGGCGGTGGGTCCCCAGGCCGCGTTGCTGCCGGACGGCCGGCGCCTGCATCTCAATCACGGCCCGAT
>CAMYMY010000118.1 GCA_947259625.1 uncultured Kiloniellales bacterium
GGCGACCTTGACCTCGGACGGCTTCTTGCCGTTCTTTTCCGCGATTTCGGCCGCAAGCCCGATCGAGCTCGCGAGGTACTGCTCTGACGTCGAGAGCACGGCGAAGAGGTACTTGTACCCCTGGGTGAAGAGCGAGCGCGAGGCGCCTTCGGCCTCGACCATCGGGATCCGGTATTTCTCGGATACCGGCGCGATCGCCTTGGTCATGCCTGAGCTGTAGGGCCCGAGCATGTACTTGACGCCGTCCTGCTTGATCAGGCGCTCGGCCAGCTGGGCGCCGCGGGCCGGGGTCGACTCGTCGTCGTAGTAGACGACCTTGAGCTTGTACGACTTGCCGCCGACCTTGACGCCGCCCATCTCGTTGATCCTCTTGACCGCCAGCTCATAGCCGTTCTGGGCATGGACACCGTTGGTCGAGTACTTGCCGGTCAGCGAGATGGCGGAGCCGAGGATGATGGTATCGCCCTCGACCTTCGCCGAGGCAGGCGCCGCGGCGGCCAGCGAAAGCGCGGCCATCCCAAGCGCCAATCCGGCAAATTTATTGATATATTTCATGGGTTTCTGTCCTCCTGCTCTACCATATTCTTTATCCGTGGCCAAGTTGGCATAGGCCACAGGTTAGGCCCGGGATCATAGCGACATGTCGCCATGGCGCAAGCCCGGAACAAAGGGCCGGAAAACAGGCTCGCGCCAAGTGCGGCGGCGGGCAGGCGTTCTTGTCGTCAACCTCTCACGACCAAGACCGAGCATTCGGCGTGGCGAACGACACGCGCGGCATTGGGGCCAAGCAGAAAATCGCCCATCGTCGGGCGGTGGGCGCCGATGATGATGAGGTCGGCTTCCACTTTCTTGGCCGTTTCAAGGATACCCGCATAGATGCTTCCCCTGCTGAGGTGAACCGAGGTTTCGTACTCTTTGGGAATATTCTCGTCAATGAAAGCATCCATCATCTCGGTAAATTCTTTGACGAGTCTTTCCGTACTGTCATCCGGAAGGTACAGTTGGGCCACCGCGTCGGGTACTCCCGCAAGGACATGGATCAGGTGAAGGGAGGCATCGAAAGTGCGGCACATAACCAGGGCCGTCTCCAATGATGCGGTCCACGACGTTTCGTCATTAAGGTCGATGCTCAATAGAATCTTCTTGTACATGAGCTAGCTCTTTCTTCTGGGCGGCATGAGGTCGGCAATGGTTCCCTTGAACGTCTCGGCGGCGGAGTTGACGCTTGCCGAGACGGTCGCCTGGGGGTGGATGGTATGGCCGATGTCGGTCGCGTCGCAGCCCATCTCGATGGTTACGGCCACCTCGGCGATCAAATCGCTGGCATTCGGGCCGACGATGTCTGCGCCGATCACGCGGTCCGTCTGCTCGTCGAACAGCACCTTGGTCATACCCTCGTCCCGGCCCAATGACAGAGACCGGGCCGAGGCCGCCCAAGGGAGACGCCCTTGCCGACCTTCGAGCCCTTGGCCTTGGCCTCGCCTTCGGTAGCGCCGGCCCAGGGGACATCGGGGTCGGTATAGGCGACCAATGGGATCACGCGGGCGTCGAAGGCGCGCTTGAGCACCTCACACCGCGCGCACCTAGTTCGATGGTGTTGCACTCTTGCCCGCTTCCTCGATGAGGCTGCGACCGATCATGTCGGCGAATTCCTCTCTAACCGGGGCGAATGCCGCTTGCCAAGCCGACTTCTGCTCAGAGCTTGGTTCGATAATTTGTGCCTTGCCGCTCGCCGCGACCGCGGCTCGCGCTGCAGCGTTCTTCTCGAGCGCGAGCCTGTTCACCTCTGCCGTCACTTCGGCCACGATTTTCTCCAACTCGCGGCGCACGTCCGCAGGGAGGTCGTTCCAAAAGGACGTGCGCGTGACCAGCATGTAGCTAAGAAATGTGTGGTCGAGTTCGATCAGGTGAGGGAGGTAGTCTTGAAGCCTTTTCGAAGCGATGTTCGACCACGCGTTCTCCTGGCCATTGACAAGCCCCGTGATCGCGGCGTCGCGAGCGCGGCTGAATGGCATGGCGAGCGGCACGACATCGATCAGCCGGTATTGCGCGGCGGTAACGTCGGAAGGTTCAATTCGGAAAACGGCCCCTTTCAGATCAATGGGCACCCTGGCGGGTCGGGCGGTCGCAATGACACGTGGGCCGTTGTCCCAGTAGGCCAAGCCCCTGATGCCACGGGCCTCCATCGACTTGAGAACCTGTTTGCCGGACGCGCTTTCTTGGAAACGCTTTAAGTGGGCCAGGTCCTGGAAGAGGAAGGGAATGTCGAAAATCTGCAAGCTCTTCGAAACGGGCCTGAACTTGGAGAGGGACGGTGCCGCCATCTCGAGCTCGCCGAGGAGCAGCGCGAGTATCGCACGATCGTCATCGTAACGGCTTGCACCCGGATAGACCTCCACCCGCACCTTGCCCGCGAGCCGTTGCTCAACCAGCTCCTTGAATCGCTTGGCGCCAATGCCCTTTGGCGAGCTCTCACTGACAACATGCGAGAATCGGATAAGGATCGGTTCCGCGCTTTCCACCGCAATCGGAAATCCAGCGACAATCGCGCAAAGGAACCATCCACAAAGGGCAAGCCCGAAGTGCTGCCAACCTTTCTGCCTACGAAATTGCCCTCGAATCCGGTCCACTTGCGCCTCCGCCGAGTTGCATTTTCCGATTCCAGGTCACTTCACAATGATCTCCGGGCCCATCAGCGCCGTCGGCACGACGGTCGACAGCCAGGGAATGTAGGTCACCATGATGAGGAATACGAACAGGATCCCGAGCCACGGCAGGGCGGCCCTGACCACGCGGATCATGGACATGCCGGCGACGCCCGAGGTGACGAAGAGATTCAGGCCCACCGGCGGGGTGATCATGCCGATCTCCATGTTCACCACCATGATGATGCCCAGGTGGATCGGATCGATGCCGAGGCTGATCGCGATCGGGAACACCAGCGGCGCGACGATGACGATCAGGCCCGAGGGCTCCATGAACTGGCCGCCGATCAGCAGGATCAGGTTGACGATGACCAGGAACATGATCGGCCCGAATCCGGCGTCGAGCATCGCCCCGGCGATCGCCTGGGGGATCTGCTCCTCGGTCAGGACGTGCTTCAGGATCAGCGCGTTGGCGATGATGAACAAGAGCATGATCGTGGTCTTGCCGGCCTCGAACAAGGAACGCTTCGTGTCCGGATGGAAGAAGACGGTGATCGCGCTCTGGGGATAGGAGAGGAAGCTGCGGCGCTGATCGCCTTCGCCCTTGAGCGGACCCATGTCCTTGTACACGAAGTTGGCGATAAAGAAGGCATAGACCGCGGCGACCGCCGCCGCCTCGGTCGGCGTGAAGATGCCGCCATAAATGCCGCCGAGGATGATGACGATCAGGAACAGCCCCCAGGCGGAATCGCGGGCCGCGGTCAGGATCTCGCCCCAGCCGGCCCAGTCCTGCGCCGGCAGGTTGCGGACCTTCGCCGCCACATAGATGCCCACCATCAGCATGAGGCCGGCCAGTAAGCCGGGGATGATGCCAGCCAGAAACATTCGGCCCACTGACACGTCGACGGCCGAGGCGTAGACCACCATCACGATCGAAGGCGGGATCAGGATACCCAGCGTGCCGGCGTTGCAGATCACGCCCGCGGCGAAGTCCTTGGTGTAGCCGACCTGGCGCATGCCGGCGATGACGATGGTGCCGATCGCGACCACGGTGGCGGGCGACGAACCCGAAAGCGCCGCGAACATCATGCAGGCGAACACGCCGGCGATGGCGAGGCCGCCCTGGAAATGGCCGACGCAGGCGATGGAAAAGCGAATGATCCGCCGGGCGACGCCGCCCGTCGACATGAAGGTCGAGGCGAGGATGAAGAACGGAATCGCGAGCAGCGTGAAATGCCCGGCAAAGGCGTTGAACAGCGTCTGGGCGATCGAACCGAGCGAGCTCTCGGAAAAGACCATCAGGAAGATGATCGAGCTGAGACCCAGCGACACGGCGATCGGAACGCCGATCAGCAGAAGACCGACCACCATCGCGAAGAGAAAGACGACGTCCATGGGTCAGCCTTCCTTGTCCGCCTTGGCGGCGGCTTCCTCGACGAGATCTTCGGCCTCGTGACCGGAGATGAGTGTGTCGATCTCGCCGGTGATTACCTTCCAGGCCGCCTGCAGAAAGCGGAACGTCAGCAGGAATAGCCCGATCGGCAAGGCGGCATAGGGGATGAAGCGCGGCAGCTTCTCATAGGCCTCGCCCTGGTTCATCGGGCCTTCGATGAAGCGCAGGAAGTCGAGCATTGGAATGTCGTTGACCTCGTACCACGCCTGGTCCTTCAGGGTTCCGTCCAGCATCGGCAGCGCGGCGAAGGGCGCCCAGTAGTTCCAGGACCCGATCAGCAGCAATACGCTGAAGACGAGACAGGCGCCCACGGCGATGAATGCCAAGAGACGCCGCAATCCGGGCTGCACCATGTTGAGGACTACGTCGACGCCCAGGTGAGCGCGGGCCTTTACGCAGTAGGACGCGCCGATCAGAACGAGCCAGGCGAACAGGAAGACGGTCGTCTCCAAGGCCCAGAGAATATTGGCGTTGAAGACGTAGCGCGCAACGACGTTGGCGAAGGTGATCATCGTCATGAGGCCGAGAATGACCGCGATCAGCGTCTCCTCGATCTCGTTGATCACGCGCGCGAACGTCGTTTTCGGCTCGAAGTGCATGGCCCCCCTCCCGCCCGAGATCCACCCTGCGGGACGGCGCGGCCCGATTGACCGGGCCGCGCCGAAGTTCCGCGGAAATCCTCAGTTTGTTGCGTTCGCGGCCTGTGCCGCATTCATCAGGTCGCTGCCGATGTCGCCCTCGAACTTGGCCCAGACGGGCTTCATCGCCTCGACCCACTTGGACCGCTGCTCGGAGGTCAGCGTGCGCACGACGCCGCCCGCGGCGATGATGGCCGCCTTCGCCTCTTCGTTCACGCGGGTCGACTCGGCGTTGCGGGTTGCGGTCACCTCGTCGATGATGGTCTGGAGCTGGCCGCGCACGTCGTCCGGCAGCTCGCTCCACCATTCAGTGGAGGTCACGACCAGATAGTCGATGATGCCGTGATTGGACTCCGTGACGCCGTCCTGCACCTCGAAGAACTTCTTGCCGTAGATGTTGGACCAGGTGTTCTCCTGCCCGTCGACCACGCCCGTCTGCAGCGCGCCGTAGACCTCGGAGAAGGCCATCTTCTGCGGGTTGGCCTTCAGGGCCTCCATCTGCGCGACGAGCACGTCGGAGGGCTGGACGCGGAACTTGAGACCCACGGCGTCGGCCGGCACGATCAGCGGCTTCTTGGCCGAGATCTGCTTCATGCCGTTATGCCAGAAGGCGAGGCCCTGCAGGCCACGGCGGCGCATCGAATTCTTCATCTTCTCCCCGTCCGCGGAGGTCTGGAAACGGTCGACGGCATTCACGTCGTCGAACATGAACGGTAGGTCGAAGAGGCGGAACTTCTTGGTGAACTTCTCGAACTTCGACAGCGAGGGCGCGGCCATCTGGACGTCGCCCGCCAGCATTGCCTCGAGCACCTGATCGTCGTTGTAGAGCTGGGAGTTCGGGAAGACCTCCATGCAGGCCTTGCCGTTCATCTCCTCATTCACACGCTTGTGCAGAAGCGAGGCGGCGATGCCCTTCGGGTGCTTGTCGGAATTGGTGACGTGGCTGAACTTGATGACGATCTCGCCGTCCTCGCAGGACGCGAGAGCGGGGTTGACCGTGAAGGCGAGTACCGCGGCGGCTGCAGCGGCGGTCAGAAAACGCATATCTACCTCCCTTAAGTTGCATTACATTTAGTATTGCTCGCTTTATGAGCTGGCAAAAGCGCGAATTCGAAAGAGTGTAATCCAAACAGCGGCTTTCACGCCAAGAAATAACACAGTCCAAGGCGCCGAGTAACGAGCTTGTATGGTGGACAATGCTGTTCGATCTGAAATTCTTGTCCGAGATTCGGGCGCCGGTGCAGTAAGTCCTATGGCGAAGCACGGTCCCAAGTTTGCCTTTCCAGTGGACTGCGCGGCACCCGCGACAATGCGCGGACCGAGGCCGAGTGGGACGTCCGGACCCTGCGAAACAGGCGACGCCCTCACGCCAGTCTGCTATGACCCCTGTGCCCAGGTTGGGCGATCCAGAGAGGCGTGCAATGACGGAGAGCGCGGACACAATCGTGATCGGCGGCGGCATCGCCGGCGTATCGGCGGCCTACGAGCTGGCCGCCGAGCCATCGTCGGTCTTGCTGCTGGACGCGGAGGACCAGCTCGCCTACCACAGCACGGGCCGTTCGGCGGCGATGTTCATACTGAACTACGGGCCGCCCTCGGTGCGCGCCTTGACCGCGGCCGGCCGCGCGTTCTTCGAGACGCCGCCCGAGGGCTTCGCCGGGCACCCCCTGGTCGGGCCGCGCGGCATCCTGACCGTGGCCCGGACCGGCCAGGAAGAGGACTTGGCGGCCCTTGTCAGCGAAGGCCAGGGGGTCGAGGCGATGGCGCCGGAAGAGGCACTGGCCAAGGTGCCGCTGCTGCGGCGCGAGCGCTTGGCCGCCGCCGCCTACGAGGCCGACGCCCGGGAGATCGACGTGCATGGCTTGCACGCCGGCTATGTAAAAGGCCTGCGGGCGCGAGGTGGGCGTATCGTGACCAGAGCCCGGGTGCAGGGCTTGGAGCGGCGCGGCGCAAGATGGGTCGTCGAAACGACGGCCGGGCCCTTTAGCGCCCCTGTCGTCGTCGACGCGGCGGGCGCCTGGGCCGACGAGGTGGCGGCCCTGGCCGGCCTCGGCCCGCTCGGCCTCGTGGCCAAGCGGCGCACGGCGATTATCGTCAATGGTCCGGGGGAGGGCTGCGACTCCTCGGCCTGGCCGGTGGTCGCGGACATCGGCCACAGCTGGTATTTCAAGCCCGAGGCGGGCGGCAAGCTCATGGTCTCGCCGGGCGACGAGACGCCGGTGCCGCCCTGCGACGTCCGGCCGGACGAAATGGACATCGCGGTCACCGTGGAGCGCTTTGAGCAGGTCGTGGACCTGCCGGTGCGCCGGGTCGAGCACAGCTGGGCCGGCCTGCGCACCTTCGCGCCCGACGGCACCCTGGTCATCGGCTGGGACCCGCGCGCGTCGGGGTTCTTCTGGCTGGCGGGGCAAGGCGGTTACGGTATCCAGACCGCGCCGGCCGCGGCGAGGCTTGCCGCCGCGTTGGTCTGCCGGAACCCGGTCCCGGGCGAAATTCAAGGGACCGGGCTGGACGTGGCGGTGCTTGCCCCGGACCGTCTGATCGGCAGCATTTCCTAGAGGTAGGCCAACACGAGCACGATCACGAACAGCAGGATTACCGTCAGGATCTTGTTGCCGGTCTCCCAGGTTCTCGCGATCCGGCCCCTCGGACCGTGCACCCAGAAGACCCCGTCGATCGCCCGCTCCACGCGCACGATCGCGAAGCGCCTGAACGCCAAGTCGATCGGACCGACGATCGCGATCAGGCCCGCAAGCAGGCGAGGCGCGGCCCTTCGGTAGAGCCATTCGACGTCGATGTTGACCGACGGCAACTCCGGTGGGTAGAGACCAGTCAGCTTCAACCACGTGAAAGCCAGCGCCGAGAAGAACAGGAGCTGCATTTGCGCCACCACATGGCTGCTGTCGAACGGATGATACTCTACCGGGAAGGGCAGCAGGTCATAGAGCAGCCAGGGATAGGACCCAATGAAGACGCAGAGGAATGCCGCCAGGCCCATGGCAACCAGCATGTTGAGCGGCGGCTCCTTTGCCCTGATTCCGGAATCGTGCGCGAAGAAAGCGAAGAAGGGGACCTTGATGCCGGCATGATGGAACACGCCGGCAGAGGCAAAGAGCAGGACCAGCCAGATCCAGCCGTAGCCTTCCTCGAGCGCGGCGGCCATCACCATCGACTTGGCGACGAAGCCGCTGAACAGCGGAAAGGCGGAGATCGAGGCGGCGCCGACGATGCATAACCCGGCGGTCACCGGCATGGTCTTGTACAACCCGCCCAGGTCCGAGCCGTTGATCCTGCCGGTCATGAACAGCACCGACCCGGTCGACATCAGGAGCAGCGCCTTGTATATGATGTGCGCGAAGGCGTGGGCGGTCGTTCCGTTCAAGGCCAACTCGGTGCCGATGCCAATGCCGGTCACCATGAAGCCGACCTGGTTGATGATGCTGTAGGACAGCACCCGGCGCAGGTCGTTCTCGATCACCGCGAAGAAGATCGGGAAAGCGGTCATCGCCGCGCCGATGTAGAGCAGGAGTTCGGTGCCCGGGAAGCCCCGTGCGAGGGCGTAGACCGCCACCTTAGTGGTGAAGGCGGAGAGGAATACCGTGCCGCTCGGCGTCGCCTCGGGATAGGCGTCGGTCAGCCAGTTGTGCAGGAAGGGGAAGGCACACTTAATCCCGAAAGCGAGGAAGATCAGCCAGGACGCAAGCCCATCGAGGCCGATGAACTCGAAGGCGACGGAGCCGGTCTGGTGGACGTGCACCAGGACGCCGGCCAGCAGCACAAGGCCCGAGCCGACCTGGATGATCAAATACCGGAATCCCGCGGCGATGGCCCGGGGTGTACGCCGGGCCCATATCAGGAAAACGGACGAGACCGCCAGAAGCTCCCAGAAAATGAAGAGCGTGATCAGGTCGCCGGCCAAGACCGCGCCCAGGGCGCTGCCGGCATAGAGCAGGGCCGCCGCGTGCTGGCCAGTATCGCGTACGTTCAGCGCGAAGATCACGCCGATGAAGGTGGCCAGATGAAACACGTAGGCGAACAGCAGGGCCAGCCGGTCGGCGCGCAGCGGCGTCAGCGTGTAATCGAAAAGCGTCACCCGCGCCACCTCCCCCTCGGCCAGCCCCAGGAGGTTGAGCGCACCGGCGACGGGAACCAACAGCAGGGCGACCGACTGCGCTCGCCCACGCAGCAGCGCGACGGCAAGCGCGCCCAGGAAGAAGATCAGCGCCGGATGCACGCTAGCGGTCATCGTCATCATAAAAGTTGTCCTTGCGCATCAGCACCTTGCGCATCTCCTTCGCGACCAGCACCAGGAGCACGCAGGCGACGAAGCCGAAGACCGCGTAGAAGCCGAAGAGATTCTCCCAGGCGTGAATCACGTGGCGGTGGAAGACGGCGTCAATCAGAAACAGGCCGGCACAGATCGCATGGAAGATCCACAGCAGCCGCTTGATGTTCTCCGGCTTGTCGAAGAAGTGTTTTTTCTCCATCGCGCGCTTCCTAGC
>CAMYMY010000119.1 GCA_947259625.1 uncultured Kiloniellales bacterium
TCGCTGCTCGGCATGAGCTTCCTTCGGCGCCTGGAAGGCTACCGGGTCGAGGACGGCAACCTGGTGCTCTCCTGGTAGCGCGGCCGACGGCCGCGCCAGAATCTAGCCGCTCGACGTCCCGGACCGGTGGGCGAGCCTAAGCAGGGCCGGCAGCACGATCAGGCTGGTCAGCATGGAGAGGCCGATGGCGACGGTCAGCAGCTTGCCCATGCTGGCCGTGCCGGGATGGCTGGACAACCCCAAGGCGCAGAACGAGCCGATCGTGGTCAGCGCGGAGAACAGCACCGCCCGGGACGTGGAGGTGTGCATCAGCCGGGCGGCCGCCTCGGCACGATTACGCGCCACCATGTGGATGCCGCCCGCCACCCCCAGCCCGAACAGGAGCGGCAGGACGATCACGTTGGCGAAGTTGAACGGTAGGTCGAAGACGACCGTGGCGGCCACCGTCAGAAGGGCGGCCAGGCCCAGCGGCGCCATGACCAGCAGGCTGTCGCGCACGCTGCGCAGCAGGGCGACCAGCAGCAGCGTGATCAGCAGGACCGCCGTGCCGGCCGCCTGAAAGAAGGCCTCGACCACCGCGCGGCCGGCCTCGGTGATGATGATCGGCGCGCCCGTCGCGTCCGGTGCGACCTGCTGCACCGCGTCGACGAAGCGCTGTCGCTGCGCGCGCGCGCGCAGGTCGGCGGCCGGCGTGACTTCGATCGTGCTGCGCCCGTCGGCGGCCAGTTTGCGCGCGACCAGGTCGGCGGGCAGGTCCGCGCGGTCGACCGGTCCGGCCTGCAGCGCCTCGGCCAAGGCGTCCAGCCGGCCGGGCAGATGGCCGAGCAGGGCGCCCTCCAGTGCCTCGAGGACCGGCGCCGAGCCGTCCAGACGGGCGAGCGCGGCCGCAAGCCGCGCGGCCGCCGCCGCGGCCGGACCTTCGCCGACCGCCGCGGCCGTGGCCTTCAGGGCCTCGAAGGCGCGGCGCCGGTCTTCCGGCCCGGGCGGCGCGGCCCCGGCCCCGGAGTGCCAGAGCGGGGTCAGGAAAAAGGCCGTTTCCTCGATGATCGCCAACTTGTCGTCCTGGTCGCCCGGAACGTAGTCGAGCAGGGTCACGGCGCGCTCGACCTCCGGCAGGGCGGCGAGCCTTGCCGCCTGCTCGGCGGCCGCCTCCAGGCTTTCGGTCAGGACGGTCGCGTCGTAGGGCTGGACGCGCGGGTCCTCGATGATGTCGAGCAGGGTCGCGACGGAGGCGCTCTCGGGGTCGCGCAGGTTGAGCGGATCGTCGTCGAAACGGGCGAAGAAGAGCGCCGGAATGGCCAGAAGGCCGAGCGCCAACCCGGCCCAGGCGATGGCCCGCGCGCGGCTTTCGATCAGGCCCTGGACGGCACGGCTCAGCCTGAGTGGCGCAGCGACGGGCCCGCCCGCCGGCGGCATCAGCGCAAGCACCGCGGGCAGCACCGTCAGATTGGCGAACAGCGCGATGAACATGCCGGCGCCGGAAATCAGGCCGAGCTCGGAAAGCCCGCGGTAGGTGGTCGGCAGGAACGACAGGAAGCCGATCGCCGCGGCCAGGGCGGTCAGGGTGAGCGGCCCGCCCACGCCGCCTGCCGCACCCCGCAGGGCCTCGCCCAGATCCGCGCCACGCCCGATCTCCTCCTCGACACGCAGGGCGAAATGAATGCCGAAATCCACGCTCAGTCCGATGAAGAGCACGGCGAAGGCGACCGAAATCAGGTTCAACTGGCCGACCGCCGCGGCGGCGAAGAAGGCGGTCCAGGCCAGACCAGCGACCAGCGCGGTCAGCGTGGCGGCGACCAGGCGGAACGAACGCAGGCCAATGGTCAGCAGGGTCGCGACCAGGACGAATGACAGCAGTCCGACCAGGCCGATGCCCTCGCGTACGCTCTTCAGTTCGTCCTGCAGCATGACCGACTGACCCGTGATGCGCACACGCACGTCGCCGTTCCCGGCCAGGCCGACAGTGTCCGCCAGGGCGCGAATTCCGGCGATCGCCGGGGCCGCCGGTTCCAGCGACCCGTAGTCGAGCACGGGCCGCACGGTGACGAAGCGCCGCCGGGTCTCGGGCCCGGACCCGCCGGTGGCGAGCAATGCCTGCCAGGACAGCGCGGCCGGCCGGCCCTCGGCCAGGGCTTCCGTGGTCTCGGCCATAGCATCGAGCGCGGGCACCAGATCCGCGGCCGCCGTGCTCTCGGCCTCCTCGGCCGCGAGCTCGAGCACCCCGGCCAGGCCGCGCAGGGACATGTCCTCCTTCAAGGCCGCCAGCATCGGCTGTGCCGCGGCCAAACGATCGCCGAGCGATTGCAGTTCTTCGAGATCGAGGTAGACCAAGCCGTTGCGCCGGAAGAAAGGATCGCCTTCCGGATAGAACACGCTGCGGAACCGCTCGGGCCGCGCGGTCAAGCCCTCGGCGATCCTGGCCGCCGCGGCCTCGGCCTGCTCGGCGCTGGCGGCCTCGACCACGACCAGGATTTGGTGTTCCAGCTGGGGGAACGCCTGGTCCATCGCCCGATCGTTCCGGCGGAACGGAAGGTCTTCGGACAGCATTTCCTTGGTCGAGGTGTTGATGCCTAGGTGGCCGACCGCATAGCCGAGCGCGCCGGCGCTCGTCAGGATCGAGAGCAGCAGCACCCAAAGGGCCGCCCGGCGCACCAGATCGACCCATCGGACCAGGATTCGGCGACCCAGTGACATGTCCTCGGAGGTTGCGTTCATGACCGCGCCGACAGTCGGGGCGCGGGCGGCTTATAGCGAAGGGCGAGGGCATTGACAACGGCTTCGGACGGCCTCGGATGGGTCTGGCCGGCAAGGACCGTCCCGCGCGCCGGCCTACCCGGCTTCGGCTGGTCGTTCAGTCGCGCCAATGACCGGCGAGCTTGCCGTGCAGGATCGGCGCCGCGGCGCGCCACCAGTCCGGATGCTCCCTGCCGATGGCCGCAGCGGCCCTGCGCGCTTCCGTCGCCGTGGCGAAGAGTGCGAAGCAGGTCGCACCGCTGCCGGACATGCGGGCGAGCAGCGCCCCCGGCGCCGCGCCGAGCCGCTCCAGCACCCGGCCTATCCCGGGCGCCAGCCGCAAGGCCGCCGTCTCCAGATCGTTGGACCGCTCGGCCAAGCGCTCGGCCAGCTCCCGGACGTCGTTCGCCAAGGTGGTCCAGGGTCGCGGGGGGGAATAGGCGCCGGTCCGCGCCTCGAAGACGCGCCGTGTCGCCAGGGGCAGGCCCGGGTTGGCGAGCACCAGCCAGCCCGCGGGCAAGGGCGGCGCGCGCGCGATGGTCTCGCCGATACCGCGCACCATGGCGGGCCGACCGAACAGACAGACGGGGACATCTGCGCCGATCTCCGCCGCGATCCGCATCAGATCGCCCCGCGCCGGCGAAATCCCCCACAGCGCCGCCAGGCCTTCCAGGGCGGCGGCCGCATCGGCCGATCCGCCGCCGACACCCGCGGCTACCGGAATCCGCTTGTCCAGATCGATCCGCGCATCGGGCGCCACGCCCGCGTGGTCGGCCAGGGCCCGGGCGGCCCGCGCCACCAGGTTGTCGGCGCCGGCCGGCACCCCGCCGGCACAGGGGCCGGTGACACCAACCTCGAGGGTTTCGGCGGGCCGAAAGTCCAGGCGGTCGCCCAATCCGGCGAAGACGATCAGGCTTTCGAGCTCGTGATAGCCGTCGGCACGCCGGCCGGTCACTTCCAGGTAGAGATTGATCTTGGCCCAGGCGTATCGGCTCATACCAGAGGTATCACCTCCGACGACGCCTTCGCCACGGGCCGTCGCCCGAGACCAAAGGTATCAGATATCCTTGGGATCCTGATCCAGGCCGCTCTCGATCTTGGTCTCGATGACCGGAACGGTGTCGGCCTCCGGCTTGAGGTTGAGCGCGCGGCGCCATTGGAACCGCGCCTCCTGACGGCGGCCGACCTTCCAATAAACATCGCCCAGATGGTCGTTGATCACCGGATCCTGCGGCTGCAGCTCCACGGCCCGCTCGAGCCGAACCACCGCCTTGTCGTATTGCCCCAGGCGATAGTACACCCAGCCCAAGCTGTCCACGATATAGCCGTCGTCTTCCCTGAGTTGAACCGCCCGGACCAGCATCGCCTCGGCCTGTTCCAGGTTGGTCTGCTGCTCGACCCAGGAATAGGCCAGGTAGTTCATCACGTAGGGGTGATCGGGTTGCAGGTCGAGCGCCGTCAGCAGGTCCGGCTCGGCCCGCTCCCACTGTCCCGACCGCTCGAGGGCGATGCCTCGGAAGTAATACATGCTCCAGTGCGGGGCCGACGCGCCGAGCCGCTCGAAGGCCCGGTCGTAGGCGTCGACCGCCTCGAGGAAGCGTTCCTGGGCCCTCAGCATGTTGCCGACCCGGAACAGCGGCTCGAAATCCCCCGGCCGCTCGGCGGCCAGCGCCTCCAGCTCGCTGATCGCCTCGTCCGCTCGGTCCTGGCGCTCGAGCCCCTCGGCGATGCGCAACCGGGCCATCCAGGCAAACGGCGAGGCGGGATCGACGCTGCGGTAGGCGGCGATAGCCTCACCCTCCCGCTTCTGCCGCTCCATGATCTCGCCCAAGAGGACCCGCGCCTGCTGGAACCGGGGATTGAGCCTGAGCGCCAGATGGATCTGGAGCAGGGCCTGCTCCTGCGCCCGCTCCTGACTGAGCAGAATGGCCAGGTTGAACAGGGCCTCGGCGATTCCGGCCTTGAAATCGGAGACCGAGGGCTCCGGCCGGGTCCCGGCCGCCAGCCGCGCCAAGGCGGGATCGAACAGGGCCGATCCCGGTCCGGCATCCTCGAACCGTTGGTAAAAGTCCACTGCCGCCTCGGCATTGCCCTGGCGCTCGAAGAAGTTCCCGACCAGCCAGGTGGTCCGCAGCGAGGGCTTTGCCATGCCTTCCATGGCGGCCCGATAGGCGGACTCCGCCTCGACCGGCCGGCCCGCCACGTCGTTCAGCAGCGCGGTCTGCAGATTGTAGAGTACGGTGAGTCCTTCGGCTTCCGCCAAGGGCGCGATCGTCGCCAGCGCGGCCCCGATATCCCCCTTGCCCAGGTCCAGCCAGCTTCCGATCATCGGCGGCAGGAACTTGCCCAGGCGGCGGTCCGGCAAGGTATCGAGCAGACGCCGGGCGGCATCGATTTCACCGCGTTCGACGCGGTCGATCGTCAGCACCAGCTTGGTCAGGACGGCCTCGGGGTAGCTATCGTCCTCGGCGGCCTGCTTGAGAACGCGCCGGGCCAGGCGGACAGCCTCGGCGTGGCGGCCGTCGGCCGCCGCCAGCAGGAAGGCGCGGCGCAGGAGCACGAAATTCTCGGGATCGTTCTCCCAGGCCCGCATCATGAAGTCGGCCGCGGCGGAAAGATCGCGCTCGTGGCTCGCGAGCATCCCGGCCAGGAAGTCGCCGTAAGGCGAGGTGGCGACCGGCTGCACGCCGCGGCCGTTGTCGGCGGCGGCCAGTTGGATCGACACGAAGCCGGCGGACCGGACCAACGGCGACTGCGGCTGGCTCGCGCAGGCTGCGGCAAGCGCAGAGACCACCACGGCCACCGCGCTCCGCGCGGCAAGGCGCCCCGGTATCCACCGGTTTCTCGACAAGGCCAAATCGCCCTCCATCGTTAGCTGACGGTAGAATACCCGATGGTGCCAGGGCACCACAACGGCCCATTGATCGGCCGGGAAACCGGCCCCGGCGGGCCCCCGGCGGGCCCGGCGCGGCATCAACCGGGCATCACGCGCCAGTCACATTTGGCAGATATAGGGCCGATCGACGGATGGGCCAAAAAAAATCGCACAGAAATCGTATCCCGGGGCGCGCTCACATGCCAGGGTAGTTGGGGCCGCCGCCGCCCTCGGGGGTGACCCAGGTGATGTTCTGCTTCGGATCCTTGATATCGCAGGTCTTGCAGTGCAGGCAGTTCTGCGCGCTGATCTGCAGGCGCGGATTGCCGCCGTCTTCGTCGCGCAGGATCTCGTAGACCCCGGCCGGGCAGTACCGCTGTTCAGGGGCGTCGTAGAGCGCCAGATTGTGCGCGATCGGCACCGTGGTATCCGTGAGCCGCAGATGGACCGGCTGGTCCTCCTCGTGGTTGGTGTTGGAGAGGTAGACCGAGGACAGCTTGTCGAAGCTGACCACCCCGTCGGGCTTGGGGTAGTCGATCTTCGGCATCTCCGCGGCCGGCTTCAGGGTTTCGTGGTCAGCGTGGCGGTGACGGAAGGTCCAGGGCGCCCGCCCGCGCAGCAGCTTGAGGTCCAGCCCGCCATAGAGCATCGAGCCGTAGAGGCCCCAGCGGACGAAAGCAGGGCGGAAGTTCCGTACCTTGTGGAGCTCGGCGTGGGCCCAGGAGCGGCGGAAGGCATCGGGATAGGCCGCGAGCACGCCGTAGCCCGGATCGCCCGACTTGAGCGCCTCGAAGGCGGCCTCGGCGGCCAGCATGCCGCTCTTCATGGCGGTGTGCGTGCCCTTGATCTTGGGCACGTTGAGGAACCCGGCGGCGCAGCCGATCAAGGCGCCGCCGGCGAAGACCAGCTCGGGGATCGCCTGCAGGCCGCCCTCGTTCAGCGCGCGGGCACCGTAGGCGATCCGCTTGCCGCCCTCCAGCATGGGCCGGATCGCCGGGTGGGTCTTGAAGCGCTGGAACTCGTCGAAGGGCGAGAGGTGCGGGTTTTCATAGTCCAGGCCGACCACGTAGCCGACGGCCGCCTGGTTGTCCTCCAGATGGTAGATGAAGGACCCGCCCCAGGTCTTGCTGTCGACCGGCCAGCCGGCGGTGTGGATCACAGTGCCGGCCTTGTGCTTGGCCGGGTCGAGCTGCCACAGCTCCTTGAGGCCGAGGCCGTAGGCCTGCGGGTCGCAGCCATCGCGGAGCGCAAAGCGCTCCATCAGGGACTTCGAGAGCGAGCCGCGGCAGCCCTCGGCGAAGAACGTGTACTTGGCGCGCAGTTCCATGCCCGGCTGATAGCCGTCCTTGTGGCTGCCGTCCCCGGCCACGCCCATGTCGCCGGTGGCCACGCCGGTGACCCGGCCCTGCTCGTCGTACAGCACCTCGGCGGCGGCGAAGCCGGGATAGACCTCGACCCCCAGGGCCTCGGCCTGCTCGGCGAGCCAGCGGCAGACGTTGCCGAGCGAGACGACGTAGTTGCCGTGGTTGGACATCTGCGGCGGCATGGTCCAGACCGGAACGCCGAACGACCCCTTCTCGGTGAGGACCATGAACCTCTCGCCGGTCACCGGGGCGTTCAAGGGCGCGCCCCTGTCCTTCCAGTCCGGGATCAGCTCGTCGAGCGCGCGCGGCTCGAGCACCGCGCCCGAGAGAATGTGGGCGCCCACCTCCGAGCCCTTCTCGAGCACGCAGACGCTGACCTCGTGGCCGCTCTCGGCGCTCATCTGGCGCAGCCGGATCGCCGCCGACAGGCCGGCCGGCCCGGCGCCGACGATCACCACGTCGTAGTCCATGAATTCGCGTTCCATCGCCCTTCACCCCCGCACCCGGCCGAAGCCGACAAACGATCCGGGATACATAGTACAGATGCGGTTTGCGGGCCACGGGAAATGGCGGACGGCGTTCAGCGCCGAAACCGACAAGGCTTGCGGAAGGCGGGACGGTGATGCTCCTATCACTTCCGGAAGTTCTTCTTCCGCGGGCTGTTGTGGGAAGACATGGCGAAACTCCAGGCGTTGTCGCGGCGATGGTTTGGACGCAAGGGGCAGCCGCCGGGCGCGGCGGCGGCGAAGTTTTGGGGTCACGAGTTTTGGGGTCACAGTTTTGGGGTCAGGTCTTGAATTATAAGGTCAAGGCCTTCACGATCTTGCTCACGGTGGTGTAGTGCAGGCCGCGGTGGCGGGCGACCTTGGCCAGGGCGTAGCCGTGGGCGGCATGGCGCGGCCCGTCACAGGGTAGAGCGTGCCCGGGATCTCGATGCGCAACCGTCTCGTCATGAATCGAGTCTGGATCCTGAAAAACTGATAATTCAAGACCTGACCCCGAAGTCGCGAAGGTCCATCTGATCGAGGTGGTGACGGTGCGCTCCGAGGAGTAGGGGGTCAGGTCTTGAATTATACGTTTTCGACCTTCACGATCTTGCTCACGGTGGTGTAGTGCAGGCCGCTGTGGCGGGCGATCTCGGCCAAGGTGTAGCCGTGGGCCAGGTGGGCGCGGGCGATCCGCCGGTTGCGCTCCGGCTTGCCGAGGCCCTCGCCGGGTCCGAGGATCTCGCCCAGCGCCGGCCGGCCGGCGAAGCGCATGCGCCGGGGAACCTCGCTGAGATCGGCGTTCTCCGGATCAAGCCTTAGGCGTTCGACGAAATCCTCGCCACCGAGAAAGACCTGCCCCTCGAGGCCACCCCAGGGCGCGGCCCGCCCCGCGCCCGCGGCCACAAAGGCCCGATAGGCCTCCTGCGCTGGAGCTCGCCGCGGGGCGAACTGCCCGAGGATCCAGTCGGTGGTCAGAAACACGGGCGCGCGCTCCTCACCCGCCGTGGCCCGGTAGCTGCTCCAGCGGTAGTCGCCGGGCCGGTCCACCATGCCGGCGCGCAGCGGGTTGAGCACGACATAGCGGCAGAGCTCCAGCAGGTAGCTCTCGCGCTCGACCAGGATCGCCTTGTAGCGGCCCTGGAAGAGGTGGCCGACGCGCCCGTGGCGGCGGTTGAAGCGCTGGGTGTAGACGCCGTTCAGTTGGCGCATGCCGCGCGACAGGTTGGCCTCCGGCGTCTCGACCATCAGGTGGTAATGGTTGCCCATCAGGCAGTAGGCGTGGACCAGCCAGGCGAAGCGCTCGCGCGCCTCGGCCAGGACCGCCAGGAAGGCCGCGCGGTCCTTGTCGTCGAGGGCGATGTCCTGGCGCGCGTTGCCGCGACTCGTCACATGGTAGAGCGCGCCCGGGAACTCGATGCGCAGCGGTCTGGCCATGGCCCCGAAGTCTAGACCCTGAGAAACTGATAATTCAAGACCTGACCCCTTATTTCACGACAGTGCTTGCGGAAGGCGGGACGGTGATGCTCCTATCACCTCCGGAAGTTCTTCTTCCGCGGGCTGTTGTGGGAAGACATGGTGAAACTCCAGGCGTTGTCGCGGCGATGGTTTGGACGCAAGGGGCAGGCGCCGCACGCGGCGGCGGCGATGCTGGTTTTCGCGGTGCTCCTGCTCGGGCCCGCGGCCTGCGACCAGGGCGCCCAGGAAAAGAGCGGCGATGGCCGCAAGGCCGGCCAGAAGGTTCATCTGGTCGAGGTGG
>CAMYMY010000120.1 GCA_947259625.1 uncultured Kiloniellales bacterium
GTTGGTCACCCGCAGCCTTGCCGGATCCCAGGGCGCCAGATGGTCGACCCCCGCGCCGCCCACGGATATCCACTTTAGCGCCGGATCGCCGATCAGGGCCTCGCGCGGATAGGGCCGGTCCTCGAACTTGATGCAGTAAACGACTTCGGGACCGAGGGTCGCCATGCCGGAGCCGAGTGCCGCGTAACTGCGGCAGCAGTGGACCTCGAGATCCGGAAATCGCGAAGTAATCAGATCCAGGAAGACTTCTGGATGGTTGTAGTGGATCAACAGTCTCACGAGCCATTTCCCGGATCGAGCACCCGAAACGCGCCTGCGTTCGGCGGTCTCCGCCGCCCTCGGAGAGGGTTGACGGACATTCACGGCACGGCGCGCCGGCTACACGCCATACTAGACCCCCACAGCAAGACCATGTACACGAACAGTCGCAACGTGCAAAGATGCACGCTTGGAATGCCCGTCTCCGACGACGACCGTGTGCTCGTGCCGGAGACCCGTAGCGGCGATCCGGTTCGATCCCCCTGCGGCAGAGAGGAAACGCCGGGGACGGGTTTGTTTGCTCTGGAGTTGAGTACCGATGATGAGAGGTCATGATTCCGACCAGCCGGTGGTGACGCAAGAGAGCATCTCCGCGGTGGTCAAGTGGTTCAACCCCGTCAAGGGTTTTGGGTTCGTCCAACCGGGCGACGGGTCGCCTGACGCATTCCTGCACATTTCGGTTGTGGAACAGATCGGTCATCGCAGTCTTCCCGAAGGCGCGAAGATCGTCTGCGACATCGCCGAGGGCCGCAAAGGCCCCCAGGTCGCGGCGATCATCCGGATCGACGAAATGCCCGAGGCGCCGCCACCGCCCAGCGGCGGGGCGCCCGGGTCCACGGTCGAGGGCACGGTGAAGTTCTTCAACATGGAAAAGGGCTTCGGCTTCGTCACCCCGGACGACGGCGGCAAGGACGTCTTCGTATCGGCCAGGACCTTGGAGCGCATCGGCATCGCCAACTTGGAGGCCGAGCAGCGCGTGCGATTGGCCACGCGCATGGGCCCCAAGGGTCCCATGGCCGAAAGCGTCGAGATCCTGTAACCGCGGACTCGCGCGGCAGCACGGCCGAGTGGACCCCGGCCGTAGCCGGCCTTACTTGGTCGTCGCGACATAGACGCCGTCCCAGTCCGCCGGCGGCGGTGTCTTCGCATAGGCGGCCAAGCGTTCGGCGTAGAGCGCGTAGAGCGCCTCCAGCCGGGCCTCGGCCACGGCCCGGCACTCCACCAACAGCGTCCCGGCCGCCTGCCATCGACCCGCGCGGTAGGTGTCCAGGAAATCCCGGTGCCGGGCCGCGAGCGCCTGGAAGGCCTCGCCGGTCCCGACCGTCCCGTCGCCGAGCAGCGCGTAGATCCGTATCGGCCGGGTCTTGCCCTTGACCCGGATCAGATCGACTTCGATCGCGGCGAAGTCGGCGGCCGCCGCCCGGGTGTTTTCGCCCAGGATGATGTCGAGGCCGTAGGCCTTGGTCTGGCCCTCCAGGCGGGATGCCAGATTCACGTCGTCGCCAAGCACGGAATAGTCGAAGCGCTGCTCGGAGCCCATATTGCCGACGCAGCAGACCCCGGTATTGAGGCCGACGCCGACCTCGACGGGGAAATAGCGCTTACCGTCGCGCTCGGCCTCAATGCGCCATTGCTCGTTGAGCTCGGCCAGCCGCGCCATCATGTCGAGCGCCGCGCGGCAGGCGTGGCGCGCGTGCTCCGGATCGTCCAGCGGCGCGTTCCAGAACGCCATGATGCAGTCGCCCATGTATTTGTCGATGGTGCCGCGCGCGTCCAGGATGATCGCCGTCATGGGCGTCAGGAAACGATTGATGAAGCGGGTCAGTCCTTCGGCGTCGAACTGCTCGGATATGGTGGTGAAACCGCGGATGTCGCAGAACAGCAAGGTCATCTCGCGCATCTCGCCGCCGAGCTTGAGCCGCTCTGGATGGGCGCAGAGCTGCGCGACGAGGGCCGGCGACATGTAGCGGCTGAACGCGCCGCGCACCTGGCGGCGCTGCGCCTCGGAGCGCAGGAAGGAAACCACCGTCGACGACAGGAAGACGAAGACCACCACGAAAGACGGGAATACCGGGTCGAGCAGCCAGCCCCGCCGATCGTAGGCGAGCCAGGAGCCGCCGACGACGAGGGCTGTCGCGGAGAGGCCCAGGAGCAGGCCGGGGACGGCCCCGTAGCGCGGCAGCAGAAAGACCAGCGCCAACCCGAGCACGAGCATGTAGGCCAGCTCCGCCCCGGTCGCGAAGTCCGGCCGGTGGAGGAAGGCCTCGGACAGGATCTGCTCGACCACCTGGGCGTGGATCTCGACCCCGGGCACGGCGGGGTCGAGCGAAGTCGCCCGCATGTCGAACAGCCCGGGCGCGCTTGTGCCGACGAACACGATCCGCCCGGCGACGCGCTCTGCGTCGAACCCGGGGTCCAGCACCCGCCAGGCCGGGATGTAGCGTTCCGGCGCGGACCTCGTGAAGTGCGCCACGAGGCGGCCGTGGCGATCGGTCGGGACGACGCTCTGGCCGATACGTATGGCGCTGATCCCAGTCTGCGCGCCGAAGGCGAGAACGCCGCTGGCGCCAGAGGACTTGATCAGGTTCGTGGTGGCGCCCTGGGCCACCCTGAGGGCTTCGACGGCCAGCGTCGGATAGAGCGTCTCGCCGAGCCTGAGGACCAGGGGTATGCGGCGCATCACTTGGTCGCGGTCGGGCGTCGGGTTGAACGCGCCGTTGCCGAGCGCCGCGGCTTCCAGCGCGCCCAGATTGGTGGCCGCCGAGGTGAACGCCGGGACGAAGGGTTTCGGATCGTCGCCGGCCAGGGCGAAGCCGGCCTTGGTCGCGGGCGTGCCCGCCGGGACGCCGTCGGTGAGCACGAAGCCGGTCACCACCCGCGCGCGGCCCATGGCCTCGGCGAGGACGCCGTCGTGCGACGGCAGCGCGGCGAGGTTGTCGCGCAGCGCCCGCACCTCCGGGGTCGCCGGCCAGCTCGGCAGAACCCGCTCCGGCGAAGAGCGGTCCGGCTCGGCGAACACGACATCGAATGCGATCACCGCCGCGCCCGCCGCGGCCAGGCGATCGACCAGGCCGGCCACCAGGGTCCGCGGCCAGGGCCACTGGCCCAGGCGCGCCAGGGACTCGTCGTCGATGGCGACGATCCTGACCGGCAGGCGCGGGTCGTAGGGACGCGCCTCGATCGATTGATAGGTGTCGAACACCAGGTTCCGGATCTGCTCGACGGGCGCCGGATCGAAGACCCGCAGAAGCAGGACCGCCAAGAGGACCCATAACGGTACGGAGCCGGACAGCAGGCGTCTCATGGCGTCAAGCGCTCCCGCCCACATTGCCGCTCCATCAAGGACCGATTGGCAATACCCATGGCGAATCGGTTAGAAACCGTGATCGTTGTCGACGCCAGCAAGGTATAGGAGAGCGATTATTCCGGGGAGACAAAATGTGGCGGATCCGGCCTTGCTCTCGGTCCGCGGCCTCGCGCGGCCCGGCCTGCAGCCGCTCGCCTTCGACCTCGCCGAAGGCGAATGCCTGGCGGTGCGCGGCCCGTCGGGGGCGGGCAAGTCGCTCCTGCTGCGCGCCCTGGCCGACCTCGACCCGAACGACGGCGAGCTGAGCCTGGACGGCGAGCGGCGCGAGGCCATGCCCGCGCCCCGCTGGCGCCGGCTCGTCACCTACCTGCCGGCCGAGCCCGGCTGGTGGGCCGAGACCGTGGGCGCGCACTTCGCCGACTGGGCCGCCGCGGAACCCCTGGTGGAGGCGCTCGGCCTGCCGGCGGCCAGCCGGGACTGGCCGGTGTCACGGCTGTCGACCGGCGAGCGCCAGCGCCTGGCCCTGGTCCGCGCCCTGGTCCAGCGCCCGCGGGTGCTGCTGCTCGACGAGCCGACCGCCGGTCTCGACGAGACGGCGCGCGATGCCGTCGAGACGCTGATCGCCGCGCGCCTGGCCGAGGGCGCGGCGGCGCTCTGGGTGACCCACGACGCCGGGCAGGCGCGCCGCCTGGCCCGCCGCTGTCTGAGGGTCGAGGGCGGCCGGGTCACGGAGGACGCGCCGTGAGCTATATCCAGCTGGACGTATTCGACCTGGCCTTGGCGGCGCTCCTGGTGATCCTGAACGGAGCGCTATCGATCGCCCTGCAGCTCCGGCTCGAGCGGCAGCTCTTCATCGCCACGCTGCGCATGATCGTCCAGCTCTTTCTAGTCGGCCTGGTGCTCACCACGCTCTTCACCCTGGTCTCGCCCGGCTGGACCGGACTCGCGGCTCTCGCCATGGTGCTCTTCGCCGGCCGCGAGATCATGGCGCGCCAGGACCGGCCCCTCGCCGGGCTCTGGTCCTATGGCCTCGGCACCGGCTGCATGCTGGTCGCGGCCGGCCTGGTCACGGTCTTCGCGCTGACCACGCCGGTGCAGCCCGAGCCCTGGTACCACCCGCGCTACGCCCTGCCCCTGCTCGGCATGATCCTGGGCAACACCATGACCGGAATCAGCCTCGGGCTGCACACGCTCACCACCGGCCTGGTGCGCGACCGGGTGGCGGTCGAGGCGCAGCTGACCCTGGGCGCAACGCGCCGCGTCGCCATGCTGCCGGTCACCCGCGCGGCCCTCAAGAGCGCGCTCATGCCGATCGTCAACGCCATGGCGGCGACCGGGCTGGTCGCGCTGCCCGGCATGATGACCGGCCAGATCCTGGCCGGCGTCGCCCCGGGCGAGGCGGTCAAGTACCAGATCCTCATCATGTTCCTGATCGCCGGCGGCACCGGCCTGGGCGCAACCGCGGCGGTGCTGGCCTGCGGCCTGAGGCTCAGCGACCGGCGCCACCGCCTGCGCCTCGACCGCCTGGCCCCCGCCAGGGAATGACCCGGGCGCCGCCCATCAGACTCTTCTGCAGACCACCTCCCAGGGCGCGGCGCGGGCTTCTTCCATGTTGCGCAGGATATTCGCGATCTTCTCGCGGTAGCTTTCGCCCATGATGATCTGCGGCCCCAGGGGCGGCGGCGCGTCCTCGGCGAAGCGGCCGCGCGTTTCGTGAAAGAATGCGATGCCGAAGGCGGTCCGGTCGCGCAGGTCCAGGATCTCGAAGCCGGCTGTCTCCAGCAGCGCGCGCAGCTCTTCGATGCTGACCAGAAAGCTGGTCGAGGGGTCCTCGGCCCAGGGCACCGGATAGTGCGGCGCGCCGCCCGGTCCTTTCAGCACGTCGTAGAGGCCGAACACCCCGCCCGGCTTCACCACGCGCCGGGCCTCGGCATAGAGCGCCCTCTTGTCGGCGATGTTCATCGCGGCATGGATGGTATAGGCCCCGTCGAAGGCGGCCGCGTCGAAGGGCATCGCAAGCGCGCTGGCCTGACGGTAGGCCGCGCGCCCGGCAAGTCCCGTTCGCGCGGTCAACATGGCCGCGACCCGGCAGAACTCCTCGGTCAGATCGATGCCGGTGACGCGGCAGCCGCGGTCCCCGGCGAAATGGCGCGCGGGACCGCCGATGCCGCAACCGATGTCGAGCAGATGCATCCCGGGCGCAACCCCGAGGCGGGCGGCGAACTCGACCGTCGCCGGACGCCCGCCGACGTGCAACTCGTCGACCGGCGCGAGATCGGCTTGCGCGAGGTTGTCCGGGTCCTTGCCCGACTGCGCCAGCGCAGCGAGGATCGTTCCGGCAAGGTCACCGTGCGTGTAATGCGCCATCACCCTCTGGTCGATCGGCATGCCTTCGCCTCTTCGCAGCCTGGTTCACGGTTCCGGTTCGCAGGATCCATCCTCCCTCGAGGGCGATCCGCAGGAAGCAACGCGCCTGTGGGAAACCTGTGGATGAATTGTGCATCACATGCATTCTTATGCACAGAAAATTGCAGGGTGCCGCAGTTTTTCATATTGCGGCGAAACGCCATCCGAAGGATCATGGTGGTGCGGTTTTCGATCTTCGGATCATGGATCGCACGGACCGGGAAGCCTTTAGGCGGAAGGGTCCGGCGGGGCCGCTACCTTCGGGTAGCAGACCCATCGGGTCACGAAGTTTTCAGGTGGATCGGTTCAGGAGGCGTCAGGAGTACTCTTCGGAGTACGTTGCATGGACCCCGCGTCCGCGCACTTGGCGCCTCCCCTTTTTTGCCCTCCCGACATCATATCTTTGCCGCAACGCGCGCTCCGGGCGACAAAAAGGCCCGGCGCGATCTCGGCTCCAGGAGCCTTCGAACCGCGCCGGGCCCTTCTGTCAGGATACAAACTCAGGACCCGCGTCCATGCATTGGCGTAGCTCTAGTAACCAACCCGAGTCGCTCTTGTCAACTAAATTTTGTGGTCTAGTACGCAAATCCCCCCACATATAGTTAACAAAGAGTTAACATGTCAGGGTATCACGATGACGGCCTCGGGCCCGCGTGGCGCGGCAGGCGCGCCGTCATGGCCTCGATATGCTCGGGGCCGATGCCGCAGCAGCCGCCGACGATCTGCACGCCGCCCTCGACCCAGGCACAGGCCAGTTCGGCGAAGTCGCCGGGCGGCATGATATCGACGAACTGCCAGTCCGGCATCTTGAAGAAGCCGGATTCCGGATAGGCCGAGACCGGTCCGGACCAGCGCTCGAACAGCACCTCGAGTCCAGCCGTCGTGTCCCGGGCGTAGCTGTGCATGATCCCGGCGACCGAGCCACCGACGCGCATGACCGGCTCGATGACCTCGGCGAGATCGAGGTCGTCGCGGCGATGCATGGGAACCCGGCCGCCCTCGGCGGCGCCGACGCTGAAGCCCACCCAGACCGGCAGGCCGGTCGCCACCGCCGCCTCGACCGCATAGGTCGCCTGTTCGATGTCGCACATCATCTCCATCAGGATCAGGTCGGCGCCGGCCTCGGCCAGCAGCCCGGCGAGCTCGCCGTAGTTGGCCTTGGCCTCGGCCGCGCTGGTCACGAAGGCCGGGTCCGTTTCGCCCGTCCCCGGAACGATCGGCTGCATGGCCGAGAGCGAGCCCGCGACGGCGACGGGTCGGCCGGGCGCCGCCGCGTCGCGCGCCTCGCGGGCGAGCTGGACCGCCCGGGCATTGATCACGGCGACCGCGTCGCCCAGCCCGGCGGGTTCCAGCATCCGGCGCGAGGTCGCGAAGGTATTGGCGCTGACCACGTCCGCACCGGCGCGGATGTAGTCCTCGTGCACCTGGCGCAGCAGGTCGCCATGGGTCATGGTCGCCCTGGCGCACCAAGCCGCGCGGTCCATTGCCGCGCCGCGGCGCTGCAGTTCGGTTCCGGTCCCGCCGTCGAGCACGATGACTTCGCCGGCCTTGAGCTTGTCTTCGAGTGGAAACATCGGATTCTCCCCCGGTGCCCGGACAGAGTGCACGCTCCCCTCGCCGGGGTCACGGCCCTTTTCGGCGCTGTCGGCGCCCCCGCGCACGGACTGCGGTCCCGCGCGCAAGCCGGTTCGCTTGGCGCCTCAAAACAGCTCTCCGAAAGGAACCGCGACGCTGAACATGAGGCTTTCGGAACCGGGGTTGGAATGGGACGAGGAGAACAGGTGGCCGTGCGACTGATGGGTCAACGTTGCGCCGAAACGCCAGCCGCTTTCCAAGACATAGAACACCGTTCCGCCCGAGTGGAACAGCGCGTCGCTTTTCAGGTCCTCGCCGTCGCCCTTGGCGAACGGCCCCACGGCAACGAAAGCGCGAAACTCCAGCGTTTCGGCAAGCACCAGCAGAGCTTGCAGGCCGCCATAGGCCATGCGGCTCTCGTCGGTCGTAACCCAGCCGCCCACGTATGGGTGCACGTAAAGCCAGTCGTCGACCCTCATCAAGGTGAAGTCCGGCACCAGGTCGAGCTGGAATATGGCGGCTTTGTTGCCGGTGCCGGTGGTCTTGCGGAGATTGTACCCGCCGACGCTCAGGCTCGCGATGCCCGGGGCCATGCCGCTCTCGAAGAATGAAAACTCCTGGGCCGAAGCCGACGCAGCCGGAATGAAGAACAAGAACCCGGCCACCGAGAACACGACAAAGCGCGCGCGAAACATCCCACCCCTCCCCGAAACCTTGCACTAACGGATGCAGACCTGCGACCCGTCCACATTAGCACAACAACGAAGGCCGGAATGGTTGAATTGGACCAAGGTTCCTGCCCGACCGGACCGCTCGAAACGTGGGCGGGGACGGGCTCCCCCGGAGGGGTGATCCGGTTATACCAAAGGTCACTGATAATGACTCATTTCATGGGAGCGGATCGGGTCGCCCGGGTAGGCGCGGTGCGCAGCGCGATGCGCGCATCCACCCTCCGCAGCGGCAGCGCCGCTGCTGCGGAGGACGGGTCGGGCAAGCGCCGCAACGCCACCCAAGTCCTGAATCGGGCTGCCCCGATACGCCCCACCCGGAGGGCCGGGCGATTTTGGCCGCCAGCCGCGTTGCGCGCCGCTTGTTGTACGCGCACAACGGCGTAGCGCGCGCCTTGCTGGCGGCCAAAATCGCCTCGGTGAAATGCGTCATTATCAGTGACCTTTGGTATTAGTGGCAACGAACCGGCAGCTGGAAGCTTTTCTCGGGAACTTGCTCCCGAACCGACTATTATTGCGCAAACATTCGGACGTAAAATTTTTGTAAAATTCGAACGCTAACAAATAATAAACCGTCGTTCATATAAATAAGAGATCTGGTTCGCGACGAGTATCGGATCTATGGGAGATGTCTGTCATGAGAGTATTATTGGTATTTCTTATCGTCTTGTCGTTCTCCGCCTGCGCCGGTGTACAGAATTACCAGTCACCGCAGCAGCAGTCTCTCTCCGATGAGCATTTCAAGGCCGCGACAACCGTCCGAACCGACGAGCAGGACGCGCTCGTCGCCTTCACGACGAGACCCGGCTTCGAGCAGAAGCAAGGCCCGTTGGCACGTGTGAAGGTGGATACCTTTCTGCGTGGATACATCAACAAGAGGACGCGGGCTCGGATCTTCGAGGTCCATCAGCTGATCAACTACACCGACAAGAAACGGCGCAACTACGAGACCGTCGAATATCAGACGGCGCGGGGCCCGAAATCGGCCGGCCTGACGCGGCTGCGCTCGGATGCCGAATGCCTCCTGACATCCGGCGAGGTATGCAATTACGAGGAGCACATCGGGTTCCGGGTGAGCGGGAGATTGCTGAGCGAGATCGCCTCGTCCTATGACCGCGGCAAGGGCAAGGCGCCCTCATGGAGCCTGAAATTCGT
>CAMYMY010000121.1 GCA_947259625.1 uncultured Kiloniellales bacterium
CCGAGCTCGAGGCCAAGCTGCGGAAGTAGGGCTCGGGAGTCCCCCCGGACGCCCGAACGCCTGGTCTCCCGTCAGTCGACCGCATAGAGCGGCGCTTCGGGCGGGGTTTCGCCCTCCGCTTCGCGCGCGGCCTCGTCGAGCACCTCGGCGAGGCTGCGCGCGCGCGCCTCCTCGCCGGCCCGTACCACGCCGTCGATGACCCGGGCGATGCCCGCGGGCCAGCCTTCGCCCGGCGCAAGCGCGAGACCGAGCGCACGCATCAGGTCGCCGAGGCTGACCGTCTCGAGGTCGCGGCCGAGCACCCAGCGGCTGCCCGCGCTGCGCACGGCATAGCCGCGCCGCCTGAGCGCGCCCAGCACCTGGTCCAGCTCGCCCAGCGTGGCCGGCAGGCGCCGCGACAGGACGCGCTCCTTGAGCACCCGGCCCTCGCGGCTCGCCGCGCGCAGACGCGACAACAGGGCGAGCGCGAGCGCTAGCTCGGCGCCGGGCCCATAGAGCCCCTGCCGGCGTGCCTCGGCCGCGCGCCATTCCGGCAGGGCGGCGGCGATCTCGGCGCCGAGCAGAAGCACCGACCAGGACAGGTACATCCAGACCAGGAAGATCGGCACGGCGGCGAGCGCCCCGTAGATCGCCTGGTAAATCGGAAAGTGGGCGAGGTAGTAGCCGAAGCCCTTCTTGAGCAGCTCCAGCAGGACCGCGGCAACCGCCCCGCCCATGAGCGCATGGTGCGTGCGCACCGCGCGGTTGGGCACCACGATGAACAGCAGCGTGCAGCCGGCGGCCGAAAGCAGGAAGGGCAGCAGGCCGAACAGCGGCACGGCGGTGCTCTCGATGCCGGTCCAGCGCACGGCCGCGAAGGCGTAGCTCGAGACCGAAATCGAGGCGCCCAGCAGCAGCGGCCCCAGGGTCAGGAGCGCCCAGTAGACCAGCAGGCGCATGGCCAGCGGCCGCGGCTCGGTGGCGTGCCAGATGGCGCCGAAGGCCCCGGTGATCGTGTTGAGCAGCAGGATCGCCGTCACCACGAGGCCCAGGATGCCGGGCCCGGTCAGACGGCTGGCGTTGCGGGCGAACTCGGCGATCTGGCCGCTCACCGCCTGGGCCGCCTCGGGCAGCATGGCGGCCAGCAGCAGGTCCTGCAGCTCGGCGCCCAGGCCCTCGAAGGCGTCGACGGCCGAGAGCACGGCGAGGACGATCGCGATCAGCGGCACCAGCGCCAGGAGCGTCGAGTAGCTGAGCGCGGCGGCCGCGCGCAGGCCGTCGTCGGCGGCAAAGCGCCGCAGGCAGTAGGCCGCGAAGCGCGCCGAGACCCGAAACCACCCGCCGATGCGCGAGACCTCGATCACCTGCTTCTCCTCGATCCCAAGCCGCCAACCGCGGCCCGCCGGACGCCACGATTATAGACAAAGTTCGCCAAGAGTTGGGGGGACAAGCGCACGCTTTGCCCTCCGGGGCGGGGCCTGCCGCGGAACGGAGTAAACGAGCCCATGCGCAGTAAATAGTTTTTTGATTTCAATAGGTAATTGGACGTGTGGCCGTGACGGGCATGGCCCAAGCTATTGGAGGAATGCGATTTCATCACCGACCCCGCACTTGCCTTCCTGTCGCCGGCAAGCCAAGATTCGGCGATCCAGAGCGTTGTCTGCAGCTGGTACCGTCCTGGAGGGCCGCGTCATGCCCGGCAACGGCACGGACAGCGCGGCGCGTGATCATGGGCCTCGGCCGGGCGCGCCGCTATCGGCCTCGGGCCGCGCCGCTTCGATCTCCTGCTCCGTCTGATCCATGGCCTCCGGTCGGCTCGCGGCACGTCCTGTGCCCGTTTCTTCCTGGTAGACGCGTAGCCGCGCCGCCGGCGCCTGGCCCTCCTTGTCGACGCCGAAATAGAGCGTCTGATGGGGGAAGGGGATCTCGATCCCGAGCTCGTCGAACCGCCGCTTCATGCGCCGATTGAACTCGCGCCGCACCATCCACTGCTTGATCGGTAAGGTCTTGAAGCGCACGCGGATGTTGACCGAGGAATCGCCGAAGGAGTCGAGCCCCAAGACCTCCAAGGGCTCCAGGATCAGAGGACCGTAGGTCTCGTCCGCCTGCACCTCCGCGCCGATCTGCTTGAGCACCTCGATAACCTCGTCGATATCCTCGCGATAGGCCACGCCCACGTCGATGATGGCGAAGGAGAAGTCCTTGGTCAGGTTGAGGACGGAGGTCACGTCCCCGAACGGGACCGTATGCACGGTACCGGTCAGGTCGCGCAGACGGACCGTGCGGATGGTCAGGCTTTCGACGACGCCGGTATTGCTCCCCAGCGTGACCACGTCGCCGACGGCTATGGTCTCCTCGAGCAGGATGAACACGCCGGTAATCACGTCCTTCACCAAGGTTTGCGCGCCGAAGCCGATGGCGAGGCCGATCACGCCAGCGCCGGCGAGCAGGGGGGCGATGTTGATGCCGAGCTCGGACAGGACGGTCAGAGCGACAAAGACGACGAGCACCACGCGAACCGTATTGCGGAATAAAGGCAGCAGGGTCCGCATGCGGGCGCTGAGGTGCTTGGCGCCACCGGCCTCGTCCTGTGCCTCAAGATAGCGCTGCACGAAACTCGATATCACCTCCCAGACGACCCAGGCGCCGGCAAAGATCAGCAGAACAGTGGCCAGCCGCGCCGCGACCACGCGGCCCGTCTCGGAAAACAACCAGCCGGCGATGTCGAGCCCCCAGATCTGCAAGAGAACCAGGGCGGCGAGCACATTGACCACCGTCTTGGAGACGCGATGGACCACAAAAAGATACCGGTTCGCCCGCTCCTCCAGAGTCGGAAAACGAAGCTTGAGATCCTCGCGAAGACGGAAGCCCCGCTCGACGAAATACCTGAGACCGCCCGTCAACAACCGGGCCGCCATGACGATGATAGCAGTGAGCACGGTGGCCCGCGCGAGGAACTGGAAGCCGCCCTCGACTCCGAGGGCCCAAACGCCGTAGATCGCGTAGACATAGACGATCGCCAGCACGTGCCAGATATCGGCGAAGCGCCGGCGCAGTGTTGGAGCCGAGCCGCCGTCGCCTGCGGGCGCGGGGTTGCCCGCGAGCCATTCCGACACGGTCTCTTTGCTTTGCAACAACAGGACGACGATCATCGTCGCCACAACCAACCCAAGGGCCCGCAAAAGGAAGGCGTGAGCCCCCGGCAGCAGGCCCAGTAACAGCGCTGCCTCGGCCAGGAAGTACCCATAGACCGCAACCGACGCGATGCGCCGGGTCCAGATACAGGCATAGTTCGCGGTCTCGTCGGTGAGCGGGAAAAACCGCAGGTTGGCCGCCTGGGGCGTCAGCAGCAGGCGGGCAAAGGCCATGACGATCCGGACCAGGACATTCGCGTTCACGATCGCGAGCACGACGAGGCGCGTGACCGGCCGCGGCTCGGCAAGCGCCAGGATGCCGTAGGCGGCCCCGGCGAAACCCAGGATCGGCAACAGGTCGAGGACCGTCCGCGCAAGCAGTAGAACCACGCGGGTCAGCCAACTCTCGATTTGGCGGCTTTCGACGGCCTTGCGGGTGCGCGACAGCAGCCGCCGCAGCAGCCACTCGGCGGCAAAGGCGGCCAGAAGGATAAGGACGAGCTTTGTCGCGACCTCCGCCCACAGGGCGAGAACCGCGGGATCCCGGGACTGCCGCAGGATGGAATCCGCGACCCCCGGCAGGCCCGACAGGACCTGGCCGACCTGACCGAGCTGTCTGGTGAGTGTTTCCGTCTTCGCGGCAAGGGCGGCCAGGATCCTCCCGCCGGCGCCCTGCTCCTCCTCCGCCTCGCGCGCCTGCCGGGCCTGAATCAGGCCCCGCAAGGTTTGGATCAGCTTTTCGCGCTCCGCCTCGTCCTCGAGCGTGGCGACGAGCTCCTCGAGCTGCTCGCCGGTGATCTCCGTGGCGGTATCGGCAGGCTTGGGTTCCTGTGCGAGTACAACGGGCCCCAGAAGCCAAGCCGAGGCGACAAGCACGATCAACCCGGCGAACAGCCGACGCGAGCGCCGGGGTGTGGTGGCAAGCAGGCGCATTTGGAAGATCCCAGCCTTCGTTCCAACATAAGGTGACGTCCGCGAGGATCGGGACGCCGCAGCCATCTTCCCGGTCCCACGAGAACAAATCCGCTCGATCGGCCGAGGAGGATCCGCAGCAGTGCTGCTGACGCGCGGGACGGCGTAGGAATCGCGCCCCGCGCGGCACCTCCACCGGCGCCGAAACGGCATCCCGTTGCCGGAATTCCGTATCTTACCGTTTATCGCCCGGGCTTCCAGCCCGGCAAGTGCGTTGTGGCAGCCTCGCCGGCGCAGCGCGCCTGGATGGCGGCCAAAACCATCTTGATGAAACGGCTCGTTCTCACTGATCTTTGGTATCACTCAATGCGCTGAGGGCGCGCCGGTGCGAACCCGACTGGATTTCGATGCGGTCGCTAGGCGGCGAGCGTCTTGTAGAGCTCCGCGGTGGTCATCACGTACTGGTCCACCAGCTTGTGCCAGCGCGTGGGGTCCTTGTCGGACAGCGACGTCAGTTGCCGGTTCAGGTCGCTCAAGCGGCCTCGAAGCTCCTGGGCCCGGGTCTGCTTCTGCTGAAATTCGCTGGTCGCGGTCTTGGTCGCGATCGGGGTCTTGGTCGCGGTCGGCTTGAGCGCCGTTCCCCCGAACGTTCCCATGGTCGGGTAGGCGATCGGCGCAGTGCCGGCGACCGGCACGGGGGTCTTACAGACATCGGGGAACGCCAATACGCTCTGTCCGTTGTGAGTCGAGGCCGGAAACATGTCGTGCCCTCCCTGGTTCGTCCCCGCTTGCAGGAAACAGTCTATCCTATCCGGGACCGAAGTGTCGCCCGGTGAGTTTTCTCGCGTGCCTCGAGACCCCCGGGGAACCTGCGCGCGCCACCCCCACCCCCGGCGTCCCCCGCGAATTGACCGGCCGTTGCTTTGCTGTAGGATGCGCCGCAATTCGAAGGAGAGAGGACCACTCCGCCATGCGAGGACGAGAATGACCGAGAGCCACCCGCTCATGACCGGCAAGCGCGGCCTGGTGATGGGCGTCGCCAACGACCGCTCGATCGCCTGGGGCATCGCGTCGAAGGCGCACGAGCACGGCGCGGAGCTGGCCTTCACCTACCAGGGCGAGGCGCTGGAGAAACGCGTGCGGCCGCTGGCCCAGTCGGTCGACTCGAAGCTGGTGCTGCCCTGCGACGTCGCCGACGACGCCAGCATCGACGCGGTCTTCGCCGCGCTGAAGGAAACCTGGGGCAAGCTCGACTTCCTGGTGCACGCCATCGCCTACTCCGACAAGGAGGAGCTGAAGGGCAAATACCTGAACACCAGCCGCGACAACTTCGTGCGCTCGCTCGACATCTCCTGCTTCTCCTTCACCGCCGTGGCGCAGCGCGCCGTGCCCCTGATGACCGCGGGCGGCAGCCTCCTGACGCTGACCTATTACGGCTCGGAACGGGTCATGCCGCACTACAACGTCATGGGCGTCGCCAAGGCGGCGCTGGAGGCCAGCGTACGTTATCTGGCGAACGACCTGGGCGACAAGAACATCCGGGTCAACGCGATCTCGGCCGGGCCGATCAAGACGCTCGCGGCCTCGGGCATCGGCGACTTCCGCTATATCCTGAAGTGGAACGAGTACAACGCCCCGCTGCGCCGCAACGTGACCATAGGCCAGGTCGGCGGCTCGGCGCTCTACCTGCTGTCCGACCTCTCGTCCGGGGTGACCGGCGAGGTGCACCACGTCGACAGCGGCTACCATTCCGTGGGCATGGTGGCGGTCGACTCCGCGCCGCAAGTCGCCGAGCTGCTGCAGAGCCTGAAACCCCAGTCGTGAGGGCAGGCACATAGGGACGGTCCCTGGACGGCCTTTCCCTCGCCCCTCGGGAGAGGGAGGGGCCCGCGAAGCGGGAGGGTGAGGGCATGTGGGTATCAAGCTTATCCGCGAGACGCCTCCGCTCGCCGTCTTCGAGTGGAACAACCGGCCCTCACCCGCTCGGCTCCGCCTCGCCACCCTCTCCCGAGGGGAGAGGGTTGTCTCTTGGCGCCTCGAAAAGGACCGGAGAAAACAGGGACCGTCCATGTTGTTCAGTGGGTGTCCGCCATGCCCGGTAACGCCTTCGGCCGGGCCTTCCGCTTCACCACCTGGGGCGAGAGCCACGGGCCGGCGATCGGTTGCGTGGTCGACGGCGTGCCGCCCAGGATCCCGCTGGCTGAGGCCGACCTGCAACCCTGGCTCGACCGCCGCCGGCCGGGGCAGTCGCGCTTCACCACGCAGCGCCGCGAGGCCGACCAGGTGCGGATCCTCTCGGGCACCTTCGAGGGCCGGACGACGGGCACCCCGATCGCGCTGATGATCGAGAACCTGGACCAACGCGCCAAGGACTACGGCGACATCAAGGACAAGTTCCGGCCCGGCCACGCCGACATGACCTACTGGAGCAAGTACGGCATTCGGGACTATCGCGGCGGCGGGCGTTCCTCGGCGCGCGAGACCGCGGCGCGGGTCGCCGCTGGCGGCGTGGCGCGCAAGGTTCTCGCCCACCTGCTGGACGGCGCCGTGACGATCCGCGGCGCCCTGGTGCAGGTCGGACCCTACGGCATCGATCCGGCGCGCTGGGACTGGGACCAGGTGGAGCAGAACCCCTTCTGGTGCCCGGACGCCGAGGCGGCCGAGGGCTGGGCCGAGTTCCTGGACGAGGTGCGCAAGGACGGCTCCTCGACCGGCGCCGTGGTCGAGGTCGTGGCCAAGGGCGTTCCCGTCGGGCTGGGCGAGCCGGTCTACGACAAGCTGGACGCGGACCTCGCCAAGGCCATGATGTCGATCAACGCGGTCAAGGGTGTGGAGATCGGCGCCGGATTCGCCGCCGCGGCGCTGTCGGGCGAGGATAACGCCGACGAGATGCGCATGAAGGACGGCGAGATCGCCTTTCTCTCGAACGCGGCCGGCGGCATCCTGGGCGGCATCTCGAGCGGCCAGGACATCGTGGTGCGCTTCGCGGTCAAGCCGACCAGCTCGATCCTGACGCCGCGCAAGACCGTCGACATTCACGGCAAGGACACGGAAATCTCGACCAAGGGCCGCCACGACCCCTGCGTCGGCATCCGCGCCGTGCCGGTCGGCGAGGCCATGATGGCCCTTGTCCTTGCCGACCACCTGCTGCGCCACCGGGGGCAGGTCGGCCTTTAGGTGCGCGGAAAGCAGGACGGCTCGTGGGCACCCTGTGTGAACGCGTTGCCCCTGTCGCTTTGGCCTACTATGATCCGCAGTGAAACGGCGTCATTCCCGAAATTGGGACGAGACGGAGAGAGTCCTCGGTGGCCCGGCGGGTCCCGCAGGATGGGCCGCGGCCGGTGACGCGAAAATTCAGATGGGGAGGAACGGGTTAATGAAGATTTTCCTGACAGCCGTCTCGGCATTGATCTTGCTGGCGTCGCCGCTGAGCGCGGCGGAGCAGTCCGGTACCCTCGAACAGATCAAGGAGTCCGGCACAATACGGCTCGGATACCGCGAGTCGGAGCCGCCGATGTCGTTCGTCGACAGCAGCGGACAGCCGGTCGGCTATTCGATCGACCTCTGCCGGCGCATCGCCACGGCGGTGAAGGCGGAGCTCAAGATGTCCGAAATCGCAGTGGAACTGGTGCCGGTCAATGCGGCAAATCGTTTCACGGCCCTGTCGGACAACAAGATCGACATTCTCTGCGGCTCGACGACGAAGACGCTCTCCCGCAGCGAAATCGTCGACTTTACCCAGCTCACCTTCGTCACGGGCGCCTCTCTATTGAGCCTGGACGGCTCCAAGGTCGCGGCCGTCGCGGACCTCCAGGGGAAGAAGGTCGGCGTCGTCAAGGGCACGACGACGATCGAAGTCCTCAAGGGCGCGCTCAAGGACTCGCTGACCGAGGCCGAGGTCGTCCCGGTCGATTCGGCATCGGATGCGGTCAAGTCCCTGCTCGACGGCAAGATAGACGCCTTCTCGTCCGACCAGGTCGTTCTCATCGGCCTTGTCTTGACGTCGGAGGACAAGGGCGACTTGGTCATTTCCAACGAGCTGTTCTCCTTCGAGCCGTTCGCTCTCGCCGTGAGACGCAACGACGCGGACTTCCGCCTCGCCGCGGACCGCGTGCTATCGCACCTCTATCGAAGCGGGCAGATCATCCAGATCTACAAGAAATGGTTCGGACAATTCTCCAAGAAGGCCCCGGCGGCCCTGGGCGCGGTCTACCGGCTCAACGCCACCCCGGAATAAGCGAAAAAGGTGTCTGACACCTTTTTCTAGCGTTTGAAGCCGGCGACCAGCTCGACGTGGCCGGACCAGGGGAACTGGTCGAGGGGGGTGACCTCGCCGAGGGCGAAGCCGCCGTCGACCAGGATCCGCGCGTCGCGGGCGAAAGTGTTGGGGTTGCAGGAGACGGCCACGACCGCGGGCAGGTCCGAGGCGGCGAAGGCCTCGGCCTGCGCCCTCGCGCCGGCACGCGGCGGGTCGAAGACGGCGCAGTCGAAGCCGGCCAGCTCGGATGCGTCCAGCGGCCGGCGCGCCAGGTCGCGCGCCTCGGCGCTCACGCGCCCCTCCAGCCCGGCCTGCCGCGCCGCCGTCCGGAGCGCGGCCAGCGCCGCCTCGTCGCCCTCCACCGCGTGGACCCGCGCGTGCTCCGCCAGGGGAAAGCTAAAGGCGCCGCAGCCGGCGTAGAGGTCGAGCACCCGTTCGGCCGCCTCGGGCAGGCCGCCCAGAACCAGGCGGGTGAGCGCCGTCCCGCCCTCGGCGCTGGGCTGCAGGAAGCCGCCGGGCGGCGGCTCGACGGCGACACCGGCGAAACTGATGCGCGGCGGACGCCGGCGCGCGACCGGCTCCGGCTCGCCGTCCGGCGACGCCCAGGACAGGCGCGCCAGATCGGCGCTGCGGGCCAGCTCGGCCAGGGCCTCGCGCGCCGCCAAGTCCGGGGGCCGCCGCGAGATCAGCAGGAGGTCGACCCCGCTTTCGGTCTCGCTCAGGGTCACGTCCGCGCTCTCGCGCGGCGCCAGGATCCCGGCCAGGGCCGCACGCAGCAGCGGCAGGACCGCGGTCAGCCCGGGCGTCAGCAGCCGGCAGCCAGGCGCATCGACGACCTTATGGCTCGCCCGTTCGTGAAATCCCAAGAGGACCCCCGCCTGGGTCCGCACCGCGGCCAGCGCGGCCCGGCGCCG
>CAMYMY010000122.1 GCA_947259625.1 uncultured Kiloniellales bacterium
GGGCATCCCCGACATCGGCCTGCTGTTGCTGACCGCGCGCGACGGCCGACCGGTCTACGTCAAGGACGTGGCCCGGATCGTCATGGGCACCGCCCCCGACGAGCATCGGGTCTGGCACATGAGCCGGGACGCCGAGGGCGGCCTCTCGCCGCCGCGCCCGGCCGTCGTCCTCGCGCTGGCCAAGCGCAAGGGGGCGAACGCCATGACCGTGGCCGAGCAGGTCCTGGAGCATCTCGAGCAGGTGCGCGGGCGCCTGGTCCCCGAGGCCGTCGAGGTCGTGCTGGTCCGCGATTACGGCGAGACGGCGCGCGAGAAGGCCGACGAGCTGCTGTTCCACTTGGCCCTGGCGACCGTGGCCATCGTCATCATCGTCGCGCTGTTCATCGGCTGGCGTGAAGGCGTGGTGGTGCTGGCCGTGGTGCCGGCGATCATCCTGCTGACCTTTTTCGCCTCCTGGCTGATGGGCTATACGATCAACCGGGTCAGCCTCTTCGCGCTGATCTTCTCGATCGGCATTCTGGTCGACGACGCCATCGTCGTGGTCGAGAACATCGTGCGCCATTGGCGCGAGTCGCCGGGCGAGAACCCGGCCGCCGTCGCGGTGCGCGCCGTGGCCGAGGTCGGCAATCCGACCATCGTCGCCACCCTGACCGTGATCGCGGCCCTGCTGCCGATGATGTTCGTCTCGGGCCTGATGGGCCCCTACATGAGCCCGATCCCGGCCAATGCCAGCGCCGCCATGCTGTTCTCCTTCTTCGTGGCGGTCATGATCACGCCCTGGTTCATGCTGCGTCTGCGCTCCCGCCGGGCCGAGGCGGAGACGAGCGCGGCGGCCGGGGCACATGAATCGGGCGGCGTCCTGGGCCGGCTCTACCTCTGGGCCGCGCGGCCGCTGGTGAAGGGACGGCTGCGCTCAATCGTCTTCCTGGCGGTGGTCGGCGCCGGCACGCTGGCCTCGACGGTGCTTTTCGCGACGCGCGACGTCACGGTGAAGCTCCTGCCCTTCGACAACAAGTCGGAGCTCCAGGTCGTCGTCGACCTGCCCGAGGGCAGCTCGCTCGAGGCGACCGAGCGCGCGCTCGTCGCGCTCGCCGGACGGCTCGCCGGGATGCCGGAGCTGACCCATATCCAGGCCTACGCCGGCACCGCGGCGCCCTTCAACTTCAACGGCCTGGTGCGCCACTACTACCTGCGCCAATCGCCTGAGCAGGGCGACCTTCAGGTCAACTTCCTGCCCAAGGACGCGCGCGGCCGGAGCAGCCACGAGCTGGCGCTTGCGGTGCGGGAACGACTGAAGGACGTCCCGCTGCCCGCGGGCACGGCAGTGAAGATCTCCGAGGTGCCGCCCGGCCCGCCGGTGCTCGCGACCCTCCTGGCCGAGGTCTACGGCCCCGATGCCGAGACCCGGCGCGAGGCGGCACGACGCCTGCGCGGCGTCTTCGATGGGGTCGACTTCGTCGTCGACACCGACGACTCCTTCGGACAGCCGGCCGAGCGCCTGCGCTTTGCCATCGACCAGGACAATCTGGAATTCCACCGCGTCGAGGAGGAGGCGGTCTACGACACGCTGACCGCGCTCCTGGGCGGGGTCCGGGTCGGCTACTCGCAACGCGGCGAAGAGGTCTATCCGATCGAGATCGCCTTGAGGCTGCCGCGCGCGGCGCTGTTCCTCTCCGAGCGCCTGCTGGCCACGCCGGTGCCGGGGCTGGACAGCGTCGTCGAGCTGGGCGACGTCGTGACCTTCGGGCGCGAGCGCGCGTCCTATCCGATCTTCCGCCACAACGGGCGCTTTGCCGAGATGGTGAGCGGCGAGCTGGCCGGGCGCTTCGAGGCGCCGATCTACGGCATGCTCGCGGGAGGTCACCTACGTGACCTTCCGCGACATGGGCCTGGCCTTCGCCGTTGCGATCCTCGGCATCTACCTGCTGGTTGTCGGGCAGTTCTCCAACTTCAAGCTGCCGCTGGTCGTGCTCGTCCCGGTGCCCTTGACGCTGCCCGGTATCGTGCTCGGCCACTGGGCCTTCTCCGCGGCCTTCACGGCGACCTCGATGATCGGCTTCATCGCCTTGGCCGGCATCATCGTGCGCAACTCGATCCTGCTGGTCGACTTCGTCGAGGCGCGGCGCGCCGAGGGCCGGGCACTCAGGCCCAGCCTGCTCGCCGCCGGCGCGATCCGCTTCCGGCCGATCTTCCTGACCGCCGTGGCCGCGATGGTCGGTGCCGGCTTCATCCTGCTCGACCCGATCTTCAAGGGCCTGGCGATCTCGCTGATCTTCGGCCTGGCCTCCTCGACGGTGCTGACAGTGCTGGTCATCCCGGCGATCTACCTCCTGCTGAGGGACGACGGCAAGGGACTGGAGGAGGACGCGAAAGAGGCGCCCGCGGAGACCGGCGCGAGGTGACGGGCGGGTCTTTGAAGGCGGCCGCCCTCGCACCCCCCTTGCCTAAGCTACGCAAACATTTCGCGCGTGATGCTGTCGTACCAGCCCCGGGCGTAGTCGGCCTCGCGTTTGCGCACCGCCGCTGGCGCGCCCGAGGGGCTCAGCCCGCCGGAGCCCTTGATCTTGACGATCTTGCCCTGGTCGAAGCCGTAGACCATCGCGACGGATATACCGTAGTCCGGCGCCACGAGGCTGTAGCAGGTGTTCACGAACTTCGGCGTCCCGGGATCCTCGCCCTTCAGCAAGGCCGCCAGGGCCGCGGCGCAGACCTTCGCCTGGGTGTTGGCGGCGAAGCCCGATTTCGGCATCGGGCTGGCGATGCTGGTATCGCCGATCACGTGGATGCCCTTGTGGACCGTGGACTCGAAGGTCCTCTGATCGACCGGGCACCAGCCGCTGTCGTTGGTCAGCCCCGCGGCCTCGGCGATCGCGCCTGCCTTCTGCGGCGGGATGAAGTTGATCACATCGCCCTTGTGCTCGGCGAAATCGGTGTGCAGCGTCATGCCCTTGACGTCGACCCGCAGCACCCGACCGTCGTTGCTCAAGTTCATGTAGTCGATCATGCCCGGGTAGAGCTGCTTCCAGCCCTCCGTGAACAGCCCCTGCTTGGAGAACTTCTCCTTGGGGTCGAGCACCAGGATCTTGGAGCGCGGCTTGTGGGTCTTGAAATAGTTGGCGACCAGGCTGACGCGCTCGGCCGGCCCGGGCGGGCAGCGGAACGGATTGACCGGCGGCGAAATGATGAAGACGCCGCCGTCCGGCATGGCCTCGAGCTGCTTTCTCAGCAGGACGGTCTGGGGCCCGGCCTTCCAGGCGTGGGGAAGGGAGCCGCTGGCCTTCTCGTCGTAGCCCTCGATGGCGTCCCACTTGAAAGCGATGCCGGGAGAGAGCACCAGGCGGTCGTAGGCCAGGGTGCCGCCGCCCTTCAGGCTGACCGTCTTCTTGGCCGGATCGATGCCCATGGCTGTGTCGTGGACCACGTCGATCCCCAGGCCCCGCAGCCCGTCGTAGCCGTGCGTGACCCGGTCGATCTTATTCATGCCGGCGATCACGGTGTTACTGAACGGGCAGGTCACGAAGGACTTGCTCTGCTCGATCAGCGTCATCTTGATGTTGGCGTCGAAGCCGTGCAGGTAGCGGGCCAGCGTGGCGCCGCCGAACCCGGCGCCCACGACGACGACTCTGGGGCTCGCGGCCGCGGCCATCCGCGGGTAGCCGGTGAGCGACATGGCGGCCGTCGCGCCCAGGGCGCCGGCCATCTTGTTGAAACTGCGTCGGGTGATCCTCGTCATGACGTGCCTCCCCCTCACTTGGTGCTGAAATACTGGGCGAGGGCCTTGATCTCGTCGTCCGAGAAGCCCTTGGCGATCCGCTGCATGACGGTGGAGTCCATCGCGCCCGTCTTGAAATCGATCATCACCTTGGTGATGTAGTCCGTCGACTTGCCGGCGATCCAAGGCATCGCCCCGGCGCTCTTGCCATCGGGGCCGTGGCAGGAAAAGCAGGTGTTGGCCAGGACGGCGGAGCTTGCCTCCTCCGCCTTGGCGGGCCCCGACAAGGCGAGGGCGCCCACGGTCGCAATGAACAGCGCTTTGCCGATATGTCTCATGTCGCAACTCCTCCCCTGTCGAAATCGAAGTCCTGCAACGGCAAGCCGGGCCGTGCACCAATTGGCGCGTCAGGAAAAATGAACGCGCCCAGTTTCCATGGTATACCAGGGCCGTCCATGACCTCATTGATTTAAGTCAAATTGAATTCTGATTCCCGGGCCGCCGGCCGCAACCGCGGCGGCCACGACGCACGGGGCACCCGATAGCGCTTTGTTCGCCCTGTGATCGCACTTCGTTCGCGGCACATCGACTAGACATATTGATCCATATCACGGCGCTGGCGCGCCCGCTGTGCAAGGGTATCGAAGAAACTGGCGTCGGCGGCTCCGTGGTCCGGCAGAGCCGCCGGAGAAGACGGAACGCGACGCAGGCCCGACGAGCACCCCCCGGAATTTGCCGAGAATCTGGACATCCGCGGCGGGACGGTCGGCCAGGTGCCGGAGCGCCGCGGGCGGCCCGGCCTGCCACTGAAAGGAGAACAGCTGTGATGAGCAAGCGACTTTCGAAAGAAGCCCTCGCCGAAGCCGGCGCGGGCGACAAGGTGACGCTGATCGACCACGCGACGGGCAAGCAGCTCGAGCTGCCGGTGATGGGCGGCACAGAGGGCCCCAAGGTCATCGACATCCGCAGCCTCTACCGGGAGACCGGCTACTTCACCTACGATCCGGGCTACACCTCGACCGGCAGCTGCGAGTCGGAACTCACCTTCATCGACGGCGAGAAGGGCATTCTGCGCCACCGCGGCTATCCCATCGAGCAGCTGGCCGAGAAGAGCGACTTCGTCGAGGTCTGCCACCTGTTGCTCTACGGCGAGCTACCGACCAAGATCGAGCGCGAGGAGTTCGAGCGCGACATCACCTACCACACCATGCTGCACGAGCAGCTGCAGTACTTCTATCGCGGCTTCCGGCGCGACGCCCATCCCATGGCGATCATGGTCGGCGTGGTCGGCGCGCTCTCGGCCTTCTACCACGACACCACCGACATCTTCGACCGCGAGAAGCGGCGCACGGCGACCCATCAGCTGATCGCCAAGATGCCGACCATCGCGGCCATGGCCTACAAGTATTCGATCGGCCAGCCCTTCATCTATCCGCGCAACGACCTGGGCTACGCCGGGAACTTCCTCAACATGACGTTCTCGGTGCCGAGCGAGGAGTACAAGCTCAGCCCGGTGCTGGCCCGCGCCATGGACCAGATCTTCATGCTCCATGCCGACCACGAGCAGAACGCCTCGACCTCGACGGTGCGCATCGCGGGCTCGAGCCTGGCCAACCCCTTTGCCTGCATCGCGGCCGGCATCGCCTCGCTCTGGGGCCCGTCCCACGGCGGCGCCAACGAGGCGGTCTTGAACATGCTGCGCGAGATCGGCTCCAAGGACCGCATCGGCGAGTTCATCAAGCGGGCCAAGGACAAGGACGACCCCTTCCGCCTGATGGGCTTCGGTCACCGGGTCTACAAGAACTACGACCCGCGCGCCGGGGTGCTGCGCAAGGCCGCCCACGAGGTCCTGGCCGAGCTCGGCAAGGAGGACGAGCCGCTGCTGGAGCTCGCCATCGAGCTCGAGCGCATCGCGCTGGAGGACGACTACTTCGTCGACAAGAAGCTGTTCCCCAACGTCGACTTCTATTCGGGCATCACCCTGAACGCCATGGGCTTCCCCAGCTCCATGTTCACGGTGCTCTTCGCGGTCGCCCGCACGGTCGGCTGGGTCGCCCAGTGGAAGGAGATGATCAAGGACGAGGCCCTGAAGATCGGCCGTCCGCGCCAGCTCTACACCGGCCCCGCCGAGCGCGACTACGTGCCGATGGCCAAGCGGAAGTGAGAAGCTGAACGACAGACCGGACCGCCCGCGGGGCCGCGAAAACGGCCCCGCGACGGCCAGAAAGGTGATATTCAACTTTTTCGAAAAGTTGAATATCCCTTTTTTCTCTCAGCCTGGCGCTCGGGTTCAGTCACCCTCCTGCCCGAGCAGGCTTTGGCAAGGCTCGGCCGCCGGCGTTTCAGCCCGCCACCAGGGGATATCCGCCGAACCGGAACTCGGCAGGAACAGAAGCGTCGAGCCGACGGGTACGGCGGTCCCCGCGGAAGCCATGTGGCTCGGCAGCGTGGCCGCTGCCACCTCCAAGGTCTCGTAGGTGCCCTCGACCTTCCTGGGCAGGGCCCCCGCGGTCGGACCGCCGGCGGCGAGGAGCAGGCTGCTCTCGGCCACACGGCGCACAATGGCCCGGTTGACGGTGGCCTTCTCGCTGCCCAAGGTCGCGACGAACATTTGTGAATGTGCCGCGTAGAAGACGTCCCTGTAGATGGCCGTGCCGTCGTTGCGCGCCGCGCACCAGTCCACGGCGGCCAGCACAGCGACCTCCATGTTGGTGGACGCAACCACATAGCGGCGCAGCAGCAGGGAGACCCGAACCCTGTCCGACGGGTCGAGTTGTTTCGATTTCGTTGCTGCCGCAAGCGAATCCTCCAGCGAACCACGGATATTGGCGAGATCCGCCTCGTCGAACTTGCCCCACGCGTAGGTCCCGATCGCGTAGAGTTCGGCGCCTTCTGAAGCTATCGCGACGGTATCGACTTGGATCGGTACCAGGGGTCCGGTCGCCGGCGTCTCCGCCAAGGCAATGGTCTCGCGCGTTGTCTCGCCCGTCAGGCCGCACCCCGATGCCGACAACAACACCGCGGCGAAAAGCAAGAGTCGGGCCCTCGGCCAGGGATTGGAATTTCTCATTTGGGATTCCCTGCGAGAAGATTTGTACCTACAGGTGATTCTATAGACCGGGCCTCGACTCCTCAACTCATGGGTTCGCTCGATCAGATCACCGACTCCGCCGGCCTGAGGACGAGGGCGATCCAGGCGCTCCTTGCCTGTTTAACCTCGGTTGCGGGCCGCACTTGATTTCGATACAATGCGTGCGTTGCAAACATTGGAAGCGAGTTATGGGGAAGATCGAAAGCAAATCCGTGTCGCTCGCCTTCCGGGTGGTGCCGGAGACGGCCAGGCGCCTGGAGGCGCTGTCGGCAGCGACCGACCGGCCGAGGTCCTGGCTGCTCGAACGGGCGCTCGAGGCGTACCTGGATCAGCAGGTCTGGCAGATCGCGCGGATCGAGGAAGGCTTGGCCGACGCCGAGGCCGGGCGGACGATTCCCCACGAACGCATCCGCGAATGGCTCCTGACATGGGGCAGCGACTCCGAGGGCGAACCGCCCGTATGAGGATCGAATGGACGCGGAGAGCCGCGCACGATCTGCGGGAGCTTCGCGAGTATATCGCCCGGGACAATCCGCGCGCGGCCGAGGCCGTGGCTTTCGGGATCCTCGACGCGGTCGAGCGTCTTGCCGATTTTCCCGCCAGCGGCCGCCCGGGCCGGAAAGCGGACACCCGGGAACTGGTCGTGGCCGGCACCCCCTTCGTCATTCCCTACAGGATCAAGGAGGGGAGCGTCGAAATTCTCGCTGTTCTGCACGGCGCCCGAGGGCCGCGCCAGGAGTGATACCGAAGATCGCTGGCAGTGGCCTTGGGTCTGAGCCCGCGCCTCACCCCTGGGCGAACCAGGCGCTCCTCGCCTTGTTGACCTCGTGGGCGTGGTGGCGGGCGACCTTGTCGGTCGGGGCGACCGGCTCGGCGTAGAAGAAGGCCGGCAGCTCGTCGTCCTGTTCCGTGAAGCCCGCGGCCTCGTTGAACTGCAGCTCGAGCTCCAGGGTCTCGCGGCCCAGCTCGGCCAGGAAGGAGACCGGCAGCTCGGTGCCGAGCGCGTCGTTCAGCGCGGTCACGATCATCTCGTGGTGGGCGTCGGTCACCGAGCGCCCGAAGAGGCAGAGCCCCAGGGAGTCGGCGACGGCGGCGTTCACCTGCACGCCCAGGCTGGCCTCGGTCAGCTCCTCCGTCGTCTTGCCCTTGCAGTCCATGACCGGCAGGTTGCCCGCGGTGTGGTCCGCGCCCTGGGCGGTCAGCATCATGGAGATCCCGGTCACCTCGATGGAACGCGGGTCGTAGGCGCTGATCGCCTGGCGCTTGACCACGGGCACGCGCGCAATGCCATAGTGGGCGCCGACGCGCGCCGTGCCTTGCGCCAGAATGCGCCCGCGCTCGGTGCCCAGGCGGATGTCCTCGAGCGCCGCCTCCATGAAGGCGAGGTCGCCGAACTCGGCCTGGCCGGCGTCCATCAGGGCGCCCAGGGTCGCGCCCGCCTCGATGGTGTCGATCCCCAGGTCGTTGGCGATCGCGTTCAAGCGGGCCACGTCGTCCGGGTTGGTCAATCCGCAGTTCGTGCCCATGAGGCCGATGGTCTCGTACTCCAGGGGCGAGACGATCTCCTGGCCCGCCGCGTCGACGTAGACGTTGGAGCACTTGATCATGCAGCCGGGCATGCAGGCGTGCGTGGTCTCGCCGCCGCGCGCGCTGTTCTGCTCGCGGATGAACTCGCCGCCCATGCGCATGGTGTCCTTCGTGGTATCGACTAGGCGGCCGTCGCGGAAATTGCGCACCGGCAGGCCGCCCATGTGGTTCATCACGTCGGCCATGAAGGCGGTGCCGTTGTCGCTCATGTTCTTGACAGCCGCCTCCTCGCCCAGCTTGGCGCCGTAGCTGCGTACCGCGGTCATGACCTTCTTGCGGTCGTGGAAGGTCGGCATCTTGTGCTTCTCGGCGACGATCGCCTTGACCTTCTTGCTGCCCATGACGGCGCCGACGCCGCCGCGCGCGGCGATGCGCTCGGGCCGGCCCTCGGGGTCGGTAAACGCGATGCCGGCCATCAGGCCCTGGTACTCGCCGACCGGGCCGCAGAGGGCCAGGCTGACCTTGTCGCCGTAGGTCTCGAACAGCAGCCGGGCGACCTCGAAGTTGCTCTTGCCCATATAGGGCTCCGCGGTCTCGAAGCGCAGCGGCCCCTCCTTGGGAATGTAGATCACGGTCCAGTCGTCCGAGGCGCCATCGAGCGTGAAGCCGGCGATCTCGAGCTGGCCGAGGGCAAAGGCGAAGGTGCCGCCGGCGTTCGCCTCCTTGATGCCGCCCGTGAGCGGGCTCTTGCAGCCGATCGAGATCCGGTTGGCGTTCGAGAAGTTGGTGCCGGCAAAGGGCCCGGCGGAGAAGATCAGCGGGTTCTCCGGCGACAGGGGATCGACGCTGGCCGCCCCGCGTTCGAGCAGGGTCTTGGCGATGAAGTGCCGGCCGACCCGGGCGATCGCCTCGCCTGTCAGCTCTTGCGTCTCGACCGAGCGGTCGTTCAGGTTGATGTGCAGGTATTTGCGCATTTGGAGAGCTCTCTTCCCTGTCGCGATGAAAACCGGCGGCCTCGGCCGCCGAGCCCGATCCTATCGCGCGCGCCGGTTGCGCGAAAGGGGTTAGCGATTGGCGCGAGAGCGGCGGTGGGTTACCGGGCGCGGGCGCATTCGCCGCCGGCGATCACCCCTCGTCGCCGTCCTCCGGGGGCGGAAACTCGACGGTGACCTCCAGCCGCCGCAAGAACGCCGCGTCCAGGTCGCTGCGGCGGTTCGTGGCCAGGATCACCAGGCCCGGGTAGGTCTCCAAACGCGGAAGGAGATGGCCCGCCGCGGCGTCGGCCGTGCGGCCGTGGGCGTCCTTGACCTCGCTTCTCTTGCCGAACAGCGCGTCCGCTTCGTCGAGCAGGAGAACGGCGTCGCGAGACAGGGCCGCGGCGAAAAGCCGCCCGAGGTTCTTCTCCGTCTCGCCGATGTACTTGTTGACGACGGCCGCGAGATCGATTCGGTAGAGATCGAGGTCCAGCCGGCCGGCGACGAGGCTGGCCGCCAGGGTCTTGCCGCTGCCCGGCCGGCCGGCGAAGAGCACCCGCGGTCCGTGGCGCGCGGCGGCCCGTGCCGGGCCCTTCGCGCGGTCGGAGATCTCCTCGAGGCACCTGCGCTGGTCCTCGGATAGACCGGCCTCGTTCCAGTCGAAACGCGGCTCGATCGCCTCGATCAAACCGCCTGACTTGTCCGTAGACCACCCCATATCGCCCTCCGTATGGTCACGTTGGTGTCACTGGGGGTCTTTCACCACAGAACGAAGGGAATGTCACCACAGAGACACAGAGGTACAGAGGACCAAACAACCAGGAAATGAGCGCTTCGCCTGCCTCCGCCGAACGGCCCGTCGTCCGAAGGGCTTTGGCCCGCAGGGCGAAGCTCCGGCTTCGCGTGGGCAGGCGCGCGAGAAAAGCCGGTTGTTTCTCTGTCTCGGTGTCTCTGTGCCTCTGTGGTTCGAACGTCGGTTCCTTCTTAGGGCGGTCTACGCGACGCCGCCGAAAATTAATGCGGATCGAGGCCCGCCGGGCCAAGATGGCGCGCTCTGGTTTCGCGGGCGTTTTCGGAGGGACAGCATGGTCGTCATCGTCGGCGGCGGCATCACGGGGCTCTCGGCCGCCTGGTTCCTGCACCAGCGGGGCGTTCGGGTCTGCCTGCTGGAGGCCGCGCCGCGCCTGGGCGGGGTGATCGACAGCGCGCTGGACAACGAGGGCTTCCTGGTCGAGCGCGGCCCCAACTCGACCCTGCAGAAGCCGGGCACGGCGGACGACGCGCTGGGCCGCCTGATCGCCGGGGCGGGGCTCGAGGACCGTCTGGTCGAGGCCGGGGCGGCGGGGCGCAAGCGCTACGTGCTGCGCGGCGGCCGGCTGCAGGCCCTGCCGGGCGGGCCGCCCGGGTTCCTGACCACCCGCCTGTTCTCCTGGCGGGCCAAGGCGCGCCTGCTGCGCGAGCCCTTCATCGGCCGCGCCGCCGAGGAGGAGAGCATCGCGCAGTTCGTCGAACGCCGGCTGGGCCGCGAGTTCCTCGACTACGCGGTCGAGCCCTTCATCTCCGGCGTCTATGCCGGCAACCCGGCCGCGCTCTCGGT
>CAMYMY010000123.1 GCA_947259625.1 uncultured Kiloniellales bacterium
CCGCGCGGTCGGCCGGCGGCCGGACAATGCCGGGGCGAGCGACGAGAAATTGCTGGGCCGCCTGAACGGCACGGCCCCGGCCCCCGACCTCGCCGGATCGGTCCGGCAGGTGGCCGGAACGCTGCTTCGCGAGGGCACCCCGCAGATCGAAATGGTCGCCGAGATCGCCGGCATGCCCGTGCGCAGCTTGCAGCGGCGGCTGCGCGCGGAGGGCCACAGCTACTCCGAGCTGGTCGAGCAGGCCCGTTATCTGGCCGCGCGGGAGCTGCTTAAGGAGTCCGAGATCAAGATCACCGAGATCGCCCTGGACGTGGGCTACTCCGACGCCGCCCACTTCAACCGCGCCTTCCGGCGCTGGGCCGGCATCACGCCCCGGGAGTTCCGACGCCAGCGGCTCTACGCGTGAGCCGGACGATCGCGAGATCCGTCCCGAGGTTCCCGCTCTAAAGGCCGCGGCACGGAGGAGGGGTGACAGAGATGCCGACCACGGATAAGGACTTGGCCGGTCGCGTCTACCTGGTGACAGGCAGCACCCAGGGCATTGGGGCGGCGGTGGCTCTCGCCCTGGCGCAGGCCGGCGTGCGAGGCGTGGTTATCTGCGGCCGTAACCAGGAGGGCGGCGCCCGGGTCAAGGCGGCCATCGAGACTGCCGGAGTGGCGGCGGAATACGTCCCCGCCGATCTCGCGGATGTCGCCGACTGTCGTGCGGTCACCGCGGCCTGCGACGCCCGCTTCGGCCGGCTCGACGGCCTGGTCAACGCCGCGGGCATGACCGACCGCGGCACGCTCGACGACACCAGCGTCGAGCTTTGGGACCGGATGTTCGCGGTCAACACGCGCGCGCCCTTCATCCTCATGCAGGACGCCGTCGCCGTCATGCGCCGCGAGGGCATCGCGGGGAGCATCGTCAACGTCATCACCATGTCGAGCCATGGCGGACAGCCCTTCATCACCGCCTACTGCGCGTCCAAGGGGGCGCTGGCCACCTTGACCAAGAACGCCGCACATGCCCTGCGCGCCGACCGTATCCGCGTCAACGGCGTCAATATCGGCTGGGCCGATACGCCGGGCGAACACAAGGTGCAGATGGCGGGAGGGGCACCCGCCGACTGGCTGGCGGGTGCCGAGGCCGAACAGCCCTTCGGGCGGCTGATCAAGCCCGACGACGTCGCGAAGATCTGCCTGTTTCTGCTCGGCCCGGACTCGGGTTTGATGACCGGGGCCCTGATCGACTACGACCAGAACATCATGGGCGCCTACGACTAGGTCAGGCCGCTCAGGCGCTGCATCGCTTCGGCGAGGCCGGGGGCCGCGGCAGCGACTGCGTTGCCCCGGGTCAATCCGTCGCCGGCCAGGAAGTCGTTGGTCCAGCCGTCGACCTCGCGGATCATGGCCAGCGCGGCCAGGCAGTCCCAGGAATTGATGTGGGCCTCGTAGTAGCCGATCAGGCGGCCCGCGGCCACGTAGGCGAGCATCAGCGCGCCGGAGCCGTTGCACTGATACATGCCGCCCTCGGCCAGCAATTGGGCGATGGCCTGCACGACCGCCGACGCGGGGCGGCGCGGGGAATAACCTACGCCGACGATCCCCTCGGCAAAGCTGGCCGCCGTGCTCGGCCGCATGGAGATGCCGTTCAAGAGGGCGCCGTGGCCACGGCGGGCAGCGAACAGCTCGCCGGCGTTGGGATCGTAGACGACACCGATTTCGATCTCGCTGCCGGCAACTAGGGCTATGGAAACGCACCACACCGGGATGCCGTTGACGAAACAGGCGGTGCCGTCGATGGGGTCCACCACCCATAAAGGCGTGGCGCCGTCCCAGCTCCTCGGGCCGCCGGTTTCCTCGCCGAGGGCGCTGTCCGCCGGAAACCGGGCGGCAATCCGGTCGAGTATCATCGCCTCTACCGCACGGTCCGCCTCGCTCACGACGTCCTGGGGGCCCTTGGATTCGACGGTGAGGGAATCGCGGTCGCGGAAATACCCCATGGCCAGGTCTCCGGCCTCCCGGACGATCGCCTGGGCGGCGGAAAAGCGCTCTGAAATCTGCATTGCGTCCATGTGTTCGACCAATCCGGGGAAGGTGTCGCCGGCAGCGCCGCCGCTCCAGTGAGTCCGAATGTTCCTTTCAAACATGAATGAAAGGGAAATACCAGTTGCGCCGGGCGGGTAATTTTGTTGCAATTTTGCGCCAACGAACGGCGCGGGCGTCGCGTGCCGACGGAAAGCCGGATTGGGCGGCCGTTTACGCCGCAAGAAGACCGGCGCCGTCGGCCGGCCCGTGAACAAGGACAGGGAGGTTTTGGACATGAAGTTGCCAAACGGCTACCGGGTGGCGTTCGCCGCCGCGGCCATGATGCTCACCGCCGGCACGGCCGCGCAGGCCGCGGAGAATTTTACCCTTTATTGCAGTCCGCAGATCGAATGGTGTCAATTGGTCATTGCGGAGTTCCAGAAGGCCACCGGCATCAAGGTGGCGATGACCCGCAAGAGCTCCGGCGAGACCTTCGCGCAGATCAACGCCGAGCGAAAGAATCCGAAAGGTGACGTCTGGTGGGGCGGCACCGGCGACCCGCATCTGCAGGCGGCGGAAGAAGGCCTGACGGCCGAGTACAAGTCACCCATGCTGGACAAGCTGCACCCCTGGGCGCAGAAGCAGGCCAAGCAGTCGGGCTACAAGACGGTCGGCATCTACATGGGCGCCCTCGGCTTCGGCTATAACACCGAGCTGCTTGCCAAGAAAGGCCTGCCCGAGCCGAAGTGCTGGAAGGACCTGATCAAGCCCGCCTACAAGGGCGAGGTTCAGATCGCCAATCCGAACTCCTCCGGCACGGCCTATACGACCCTGGCCACCATCGTGCAGTTGTTCGGCGAGGACGGCGGTTTCGACTACATGAAGCAGCTGCACAAGAACATCAACCAGTACACCAAGTCCGGCTCGGCCCCGATCAAGGCGGCCGCGCGGGGCGAGACCACCATCGGCATCGTGTTCCTGCACGACGCGGTGACCCAGCGGGTGAACGGCTTCCCGATCATACCCGTCGCACCCTGCGAGGGGACCGGCTATGAGATCGGCTCGATGAGCATCATCAAGGGTGCGCGCAACTTGGAGAACGCCAAGAAGTGGTACGATTGGGCGCTCGGCCCGGACGCTCAGAAGCTCATGCCGAAGGCCAAGGCCTACCAGGTGCCCTCCAACGCGGGCGTCGCGCCGCCGCCCGAGGCGCCGAAGGTCGAGCAGATCAAGCTGATCGACTACGACTTCGAGAAGTACGGGTCGTCGGCCGAGCGCAAGCGTCTGCTGGCCAAATGGGACAAGGACGTGAAGCCCTTGCCGAGATAGGGGCTCCGGCGTCCGCACATGCGGAGATCCGTCGTTCTATGGCTTGCCGTGGGTTGGGTCGGCCTCGCGGTGCTGCCCTGGTACGCCATAGAGGACGGGTTCTGGAACTTTGCCTGGCTCGACAGCTATCCGGTCGATAGCGACGTCGGGCCCGCCTTGCTCCAGGGCCTCGGCCACGGGCGGTGGTGGCTGCTGCCCGTGTGCCTGGCCCTGGCCGCGCCCCTTGGTATCCTGGGTCGGTGGAAGACCGACCCGTGGTTTGCCGCCGTGCTGCTCATGGCCGGCGGTTTCGGCTTGGCGTACACGCTGGCCCAGGGCTTCGCCATCGGCATTCGCGGGTGGGAATTCGAAGCCCTCGAGACCGCCTTCGGCGAGCTGGGCGACAGGCAGTTCGGCATGGGCTACGGCGCCGTTCTGGTCTGCGGCGCCTTTCTGTTCTTCCTGACCGAGGGCATTGCGGCCCGCGGCGCGATCAAGGGAGACGTCTTCGTCGTCGGCTCGATCGGGCTGGTGATCGCACTGGTCGCGGCGTTCATCTTTTTTCCGATCACCCGGATCCTGATCAGCGCGGTCCAAGACAACGACGAAAACTTCGCTCCGGCGCTTTTCTTCACCAAGCTGTTCTCAGGCGACATCTGGGGTCTCGAATGCCTGACCGCCAACCTGACTTGCGGGGTCGCCTGGAACTCGCTGTTCATGGCCATCCTGGTGGGTGCCGGCACGACCGCCATGGGGCTCGCCTTCGCGCTCATCGCCACGCGGACTGGCTTTCGCGCCAAGAAGTTGCTGCGCGTGCTCACGGTGCTGCCGATCATCACGCCGCCTTTCGTCATCGGGCTGGCGGTGATTCTTCTGTTCGGCCGCTCGGGCGCGGTGAGCACCTTTCTCGAATGGGCCTTCGCGATCGAGCCCTCGCGCTGGATCTATGGGCTGCCCGGCATTTGGCTCGCCCAAATGCTGGCCTTCACGCCGATCGCCTTCCTGGTGCTGATCGGCGTGGTCGAGGGCATCAGCCCGGCGATGGAGGAGGCGGCGATCACGCTGCGCGCCGACACTTGGCGCACCTTCGTCACCGTATCGCTCCCCTTGATGCGGCCGGGACTTGCCAACGCTTTTCTGCTCGGCTTCATCGAGAGCCTGGCCGATTTCGGGAACCCGATGGTGCTGGGCGGCGACTACGACGTGCTGTCGATCGAGATCTTCTTCGCCATCGTCGGCGCCCAGCACGATCAGTCGCGCGCCGCCGTGCTCGCCATCGTCTTGCTGGCGTTCACCCTGTCGGCCTTTTATGCCCAGCGCCGTTGGCTCGGCCGGAAGTCCTATGCGACCATCACCGGCAAGGGTGATTCCGGCCTGCATATGCACCTTCCGAGGCGGCTCAAGATTCTGTCCTACGGGACGGCCCTGCCCTGGGCGGCGCTGACGGCGGTCATCTATTGCACGATCATGTTCGGCGGCTTCGTCGAGAGCTGGGGCCGCGACCACGGCTTCACCCTGCGCCACTACCTGGAGGCCTTCTCGGTCACGACCGGCGCTCACGGATTGGTGTGGAGCGGCGCGGCGTGGAACTCCTTCTGGACCACGCTGGAGATCGCCGCCATCTCTGCGCCGCTGACCGCCGGAATCGGGCTGCTGACCGCCTATATCCTGGTGCGTCAGCGATTCGTCGGCAAGGACGCCTTCGAATTCGGCACCATGCTGAGCTTCGCCATCCCGGGCACGGTCATCGGCATCGGCTATATCCTGGCCTTCAACGTCCCGCCGATCGAGTTGACCGGCACCGGGGTCATCCTGGTGATCTGCTTCATGTTCCGCAACATGCCGGTCGGCGTGCGCGCGGGCATTGCCGCCATGAGCCAGATCGATCAGAGCCTGGACGAAGCCTCGCTCACCTTGGGCGCCAGGTCCTTCACCACGCTGCGCAAAATCGTCCTTCCCTTGCTGCGCCCGGCGATCATCGCGGCGCTGGTGTTCAGCTTCGTGCGCGCCATGACCGCGATCAGCGCCGTGATCTTCCTGGTCAGCGCCAACTACGACATGGCCACCTCGTACATCCTCGGCCGGGTCGAGAACAGCGACTTCGGGCTCGCCATCGCCTATTCCTCGGTCTTGATCCTGGTCATGCTCTGCGCCATCGTCCTGATCCAGGTCGCGGTCGGACAGCGCAGGCTCGGCCGGCGTGGCGCTCAGCAGTTCGGCCTCGAGGGGAGCACGGGATGACAACGAAAAGCACGGCTGCTTCGGTCCGGTTCCAGAGCGTGGTCAAGGCCTTCGGCGAGGTGGTCGCGGTACGCGACCTCAACTTCACCATAGAGCCGGGCAGCCTGGTGACCTTGCTCGGGCCGTCGGGCTGCGGCAAGACCACGACGCTGCGCCTGATCGCCGGGCTGGAAATGTCGACCTCGGGCAAGATCCTCATCGGGGCGCTAGAGGTCACCAAGCTGCCGGCGTCGGAACGCGACGTGTGCATGGTGTTCCAGTCCTACGCCCTGTTCCCCCACATGACCGTCCTGGAAAACGTCGCCTACGGCCTTTCGGTCAGCGGCATGCCCAAGGCCGAGGCCCATGCCAAGGCGGAACAGCAGCTGGCGCTCGTCGGGTTGAAGGGTTTCGGCGCGCGTCTCCCCAGCGAGCTCTCCGGGGGCCAGCAGCAACGCGTGGCGGTGGCCCGTGCGCTGATCCTGGAGCCTGAGGTGCTGCTGTTCGACGAGCCGCTGTCGAACCTCGACGCCAAGCTGCGGCGGCACGTCCGTCAGGAGATCTGCGATCTGCAGCGGAGCCTCGGCCTGACCACCGTCTACGTCACCCACGATCAGGAAGAGGCGCTCGCGGTGTCCGACCGGATCATCGTCATGCGCAACGCCGAGATCGCCCAGACCGGCACGCCGCACGAGCTCTACGAGGAGCCGGCCGATCTCTTCGTGGCGGACTTCATCGGCGACGCGAACGTCGTGACCGGCGAGATCAAGGCGCTGGACGGAGCGCTCGCGGTTGTCGACATCGGGGGCGTCGAGCGACGCTTGCCGCACCGGGGACTGCCGCCCGGCGAGGTCGATGTGGCGATCCGGCCCGAGGCCATCCACCTGTCCCGGGAGCGGGTCGACGACAGCCTCTCCGGCACCGTGAGCAAGGCGACCTACCTGGGCAGCCATCTGGAATATTCGGTCGAAACCCCGCTCGGCGAGCTCTTCGTCATCGACCATCGCGTCGACGGGTTCGCGCCGCCCGGCACGACCGTCTCGGTCGTCATGGCCGACCGGGGCGTGACCCTGGTGGGGAGTGGATGATTCGTTCGGCCTCTGGGCCAGGGCGTCCGGTGGCCGGGGATATCGGCTATGGCCCTTGTGCCAGAGCATGACCAGGGGTTGTAGGTCGAGGGGGTTTTGGGTTTCAATGGTTTTTCGGCACGAAGAAGAAACAAGATAGGGAGGACACAATGAAGCTTCGAACCAAACTATTCGCGGCGCTCGTCGCGACCATGGCGCTGATGGCAGGCAGTGCCTCGGCAGCGGAGGACATCAGAATCGTCGTGGTCTCGCACGGCCAGGCCTCCGACCCCTTCTGGTCGGTGGTGAAGAACGGCGTGGATGCGGCCCAGAAGGACATGGGCGTCAAGGTGGAATACCTGGCGCCGGATACCTTCGACATGGTCCGCATGGCACAGTTGATCGATGCTGCGGCGGCCTCCAAGCCGGACGGCCTGGTCGTATCGATCCCCGACGCCGACGCGCTGGGCGAGTCGATCCGCGCCGCCGTCGGCGCCGGTATTCCGGTGGTTTCGATGAATTCCGGGAGCGATGTCCGCAAGAAGCTGGGCGCCCTGCTGCATGTGGGTCAGACCGAATACGAGGCCGGCCTGGGCGGCGGCGAAAGAATGAAGGATGCGGGCGTCACCAAGGCGGTCTGCATCAACCAGGAGGTCGGCAATGTCGCCCTCGACCTGCGCTGCGACGGCTTTCGCGACGGTCTGGGCGGTGCCAGCGAGGTGCTGGCGGTCAGCATGGACCCGACCGAGATCCGCAACGCCATGGCGGCCTATCTGACCAAGAACCCGGACGTAGGCGGCATTTTGACCCTGGGGCCCACGGCCGCGGAGCCGGTATTGGCGGCACTCGAGAACGAGGGCCTGGTGGCCGCCAAGAAGTTCGGCACCTTCGACCTCTCGCCCGGCGTGCTGAAGGCCTTGGCTGACGGCAAGATGATGTTCGCCATCGACCAGCAGCAGTATCTGCAGGGTTACCTTCCGGTCGTCGTCTTGACCCTGCATGCCAGGTACGGCCTGTTGCCCGGGGCGGACGTTCTGACCGGACCGGGCTTCGTCACGCCGGACAATGCCGCCCAGGTCATCCAGCTGAGCAAGGAAGGCATTCGCTGACGGCCAGCCGGGCGGCACCGGGCCGGCGTGCGGAGCCGGCCCCGTCCGCCTGGGGATGCCAGGTCTCGGTCAAACGGGAAGACGAGGGTTCAGCATGGCGGAACAGACGGTTTCGGCTCCCGGCGCCGACGAGCGGCTGCTCAAGACACCTCTTTCGCGCAAGCTGCTGAATCGGCCCGAACTGGGTGCGGTTGCCGGGGCAGTTCTGGTGTTTTTCTTCTTCGGCATCGTTGCCGGCGACAGCGGGATGTTCAGCCTCAAGGGCATCGTGAATTTCCTCGAGGTCTCTGCCCTGCTCGGCATCCTTGCGATCGCCGTTTCGCTGCTGATGATCGGCGGCGAGTTCGACCTGTCCATCGGATCGATGATCGGCGCGGCCGGCGTGGTGATCGCGATCCCGGCCGTCCAGTTCGGTTGGCCCTTGTGGCTCTGCATCGTTCTGGCTTTCGGGGTCGCGGCGGCGGTGGGCTATGCCAATGGGATGATCACCGTCAAGACCGGCCTGCCGTCTTTTATCGTTACCCTGGCGGTCCTGTTCATCCTGCGCGGCTTGACAATCGGCGCTACGCGCCTGATCACCGGGCGGACCCAGGTCTCGGGCATTCGGGACGTCGCCCGGGACGACTGGCTGGCTGCGATTTTCGGCGGCGACGCCTTCACCGGCCTATTCGCCTGGATGGCCGAGGCGGGGATCATCGACAAGCGGATGGACGGGCTGCCCGTGGTGCCCGGGGTGCCGATGTCCATCGTCTGGTTCGTGATCCTGGGGACGCTGGCCACCTGGCTGCTCCTGCGCACCAGTTTCGGCAACTGGATCTTCGCTTGCGGCGGCGACAAGGTCGCGGCCCGGAACGTCGGCGTGCCGGTGACCCGGGTCAAGGTCCTTCTCTTCATCTTTACCGCCTGCGCCGCCACCCTTGTCGCGACGATCCAGGTGCTGGACGCCGGCTCGGCCGACACCAACCGCGGTCTGCTCAAGGAGTTCGAGGCCATCATTGCCGCGGTGATCGGCGGCTGCCTGCTGACCGGCGGCTACGGCTCGGCGATCGGCGCCATGTTCGGCGCGATCATCTTCGGCACGGTGCAGATGGGGATCTTCTACACCGGCGTGAATACCGACTGGTTCAAGGTATTCCTCGGCGTCATGCTGCTCATCGCAGTGTTGTTCAACAGCTATATCCGCAAGAAAGTGACGGAGGCCCGGTGATGGCAGGCCAGCCCCTCGCCGAGCTTCGCGACGCCAGCAAGCTCTTCGGCTCCGTCATCGCGCTCAAGGACATCTCCATGGCCGTGAGCGCCGGCGAGGTGATGTGCCTGCTCGGCGACAACGGGGCCGGCAAGTCGACCCTGATCAAGATCCTGTCCGGCGTCCATGCG
>CAMYMY010000124.1 GCA_947259625.1 uncultured Kiloniellales bacterium
GTCGCCATCGCCTTGCCAGGGTCGCGCGGTTTCGGCTCTAATGCCTTATCGATCGTGCGATTCGCGCGCCCGGGGAAATCCAGGCGAAACGGTCGGCCGCGGGGGAGGGGGTCAGCGAAATGCATGCTGTTCGGAGCGCGACGGCGGGGCTTGTGCGCCTTTCGGCGCTGTTCGCCGCGGTCGCCTTGGCGGCGCTCTCGTTGCAGACCGGCGCCGCGGCGCAAGGCTACGACTACCCCTTCGTCAACGGCTATGCGGCAACGGTGATCGGCACGCCGCCGGTCTACCGCGCGGAGCTGCCCAAGCGGGTGCCCAAGCAGGAGCTGGGGCTGACCGTCTTTCCCGAGCGGCGGATTCCCGAGCTGTTCTGGTACCACGACCAGCTGCATTACGCGGTGGTCCGCCAACGCCAGAAGGCGCCGCTCGTCTTCAACATCGCCGGCACCGGCGCCAGCCACACCTCGCAGCTCATGCTGGCCATGGAGCGGATCTTCTTCAAGGCCGGGTTCCACGTCGTCTCCCTGCCCTCGCCGACCCATCCCAACTTCATCGTGACCGCCTCGGAGACCCAGGTTCCAGGCCTGCTGGCCGACGACGCGCGCGACCTCTACCGCGTGATGCAGGGCGCCTACGAACAGATCGCGCACACGATCCAGGTCTCCGAGTTCTACGTTACCGGCTACAGCCTGGGCGCTGCCCAGGCGGCCTTCGTAGCGAAGCTGGACGAGGAGGTCGGGACCTTCGGTTTCAAGAAGGTCCTGATGATCAATCCGCCGGTCAGTCTCTACAACTCGGTCGAAATCCTGGACGGCCTGATCGAGGCGATCCCCGGCGGGCTGGACAATTTCAACGAGTTCTTCGATTCGCTGTTCGAGCGCTTCGCGGAGATCTACCGCGAGGAGGACTTCCTCGACCTGACGGACGACTTTCTCTACTTCGCCTACAGGAAAAGCCCGCCCACCGAGGAGCGCCTGCAGGCCGTCATCGGCATCGCTTTTCGGCTGTCCTCGGCCAACATCCTGTTCGCCGCCGACACCTTGACGCGCTCGGGCGTCGTGGTCCGGCGCAACGTGACCCTGTCGACCCTGGATTCCCTGACCAGATACCTGAAGGTTTGTGTGCGCGTCGGCTTCAGCGAGTACATCCGCCACCTGCTCCTGCCCTACTTCGAGAAGCGGCGCCCGGGCGTGCGGTTCGAGCAGCTGGTCGAGGAGAGCAGCCTGCGCACCATCGAGGACTATCTGCGCGGTAGCGAGAAGATCGGCCTCATGACCAACGAGGACGATATCATCCTGGCGCCGGGCGAGCTCGACTTCCTGCGCTCGGTCTTCGGCGCGCGGGCCCGGATCTACGTCAAGGGCGGGCACCTGGGCAATCTCGAGCACAAGGACAACGTCGCCGACATCATCGCCTTCTTCGGCGCGGGTTGGCCGGATTCATGAGCCGCCTTCTGGCGCCGATCCTGCTGCTTCTTCTGGCCGCCTGCCAAAGCCCCCACGCCCATCCGGGCCCGGTCTCGGAGGGCGAGCGGGCGATCTTCGAGCTCGAGGACATCGCCGGGGAGGAAACGATCTTCGTGATCGACGTCCACGACCCCCTCGAGCCGCTCAACCGGGCGATCTACAAGTTCAACGCCATGTTCGACCGGGCCATCTTCCTGCCGGTCACCGAGCTCTACCAGTTCGTCACGCCGACCTTCGTGCAGAACCGGGTCTCGAACGTCTTCTCGAACCTGTCGGAGATCATGACCTTCGCCAATTCGATCCTGCAGGGCAAGATCGAGCGCGCCAGCCGCGCCCTGGTCCGCTTCGTGGTCAACTCGACGATCGGACTGGCCGGCCTGTTCGACCCGATGACGGACATGGGCACCCGCCAGCAGCGCGAGGACTTCGGCCAGACCCTCGGCACCTGGGGCTTCCCCGACGGACCCTATCTCGTGCTGCCGATCCTCGGCCCCTCGAACTTCCGCGACACGCTCGGCCTCGCCGGCGACACGATCGCCTACCAGAAAGCGGACCCCTTCGGCCTGGCGAGCTTCGAGAGCGACCACCCGGAGATCATGGCGCTGCGCGCCATAGACCAGCGCAGTCAGATCGGCCTGCGCTACTATCAGACCGGCTCGCCCTTCGAGTACGACCTGGTCCGCCTGCTCTACACCCGAAAACGCCAGCTCGAAATCGAGAAGTAGGCCCGCCACTCGAGGACCTGATGCGAATCAGGCAACCAAGATCCTGGCGCCAGTCCACCTTACCAAGAAGGTCCTAAAAGGTATCCGGCCAGCGACGGGCGCCGTGCAGGACGCGGAGCACTTCGACGGTCCGACCGCGCACACGATAGGGCACGATGTAGGGGGTTCCCGTGACGACCAGTTCTCGCGTGCCCGGGATGCGGCCCGGGCGGCCAAGGTGAGGGTGTTCAGCAAGCTGGTCGACGCACTGACGAATGCGCTGGATCACGCGATCGGCCGCGACAGGGTCATTTTCACCAATGTACTGTCCGACCTGATCGATGTTCCTGAGCGCGCGGCGCAGCCATTCAACGCGCATTCGTCCGCTTCGCGAAGGTCGCCTCCACCTCCTCCTCGGTCGCGAAGTCGCCGGCATCGGCCTCTGCCAGGCCCTGCTGGATTTCGCCTATCTGCCAGCGCTGGAGAGACACGAACTCCTCCAGCGCCCGCTCACAGACCCAGCTCTTCGGCCGGTCCATGGCGGCGGCCAGGGCCTCGATTTCCTCATTCAGCTCGGGGCGAATTCGAATGCTTACCGAGGCGGCCTTGCGCATGATTGCCTCATTCGTGTGCAGTTTGATTGCAATGTATTACATTTTATCACATGTTGGGGTTTCGCCAAAGTGCTAATTCGAGAATCCTGTCTGCCCCTATCCTTGCCTGGACCTAGTCATCGCCACCGTCTCCCCGGCCCGGCAGCTCGATGGTGAAGCCGGCGCCGTCCTTGGGGGCGAGCGGCCGGCAGCGGCTGATCAGGCCCTGCTTCATGGCGGCGACCAGCTGGCGGCCGACCGGCTGGAACAGGGTCTCGCCGCTGTCCGGGCCGGCCGGGTCGATGCGGATCACGACCGAGCGCGGCGCCTCGCGGAAGCGCTGGCGCTCGAGCATGCGCTCGATCGCCACGCGCGCATGTTCCGCGTCGACGCCGGTCAGGTCCAATTCGTAGTCCGCCGGGCCAGTCCGCCCGGAGATGCGGCGCAGGTTCCGCTCGTCGAGAAAAGGCATGATACCAAGGGTCAGAGATCGAGCAGCAGGCGTTCCGGGTCTTCGATGAAGTCCTTGACGCGGACCAGGAAGGTCACCGCCTCGCGGCCGTCGATGATGCGGTGGTCGTAGGACAGGGCCAGATACATCATGGGGCGCACCCGCACCTCGCCGTCCACCGCCATCGGGCGGTCCTGGATCTTGTGCAGGCCGAGGATGCCCGATTGCGGCATGTTGAGGATCGGCGTCGACATCAGCGAGCCGAAGACCCCGCCGTTGGTGATCGTGAAGGTGCCGCCGGTCAGCTCGTCCATGGACAGCTTGCCGTCGCGGCCCTTGCCGGCGAGCCCGGCCAAATCGCGCTCGATCTCGGCGAAGGACTTGCGGTCGCAATCGCGCACCACCGGCACCATCAGGCCGGCCGGCGTCGAAACCGCCATGCCGATGTTGTATTCGTGCAGGTAGACCAGCTCGTCGTCCTCGAGGCGCGCGTTGACCGCCGGCAGCTCCTTGAGCGCCGCGACCACCGCCTTGGTGAAGAACGACATGAAGCCGAGCTTAACGCCGTGCTTCTTCTCGAAGGCCTCCTTGTGCTGCGCGCGCAGCGCCATAACCGCACCCATGTCGGCCTCGTTGAAGGTGGTCAGAATGGCCGCGGTGTTCTGCGCCTCCTTGAGGCGCCGGGCGATGGTCTGGCGCAGCTTGGTCATGCGCACCCGTTCCTCGCGCGGCCCGGGGCTGGCCGGCAAGGCAGCGGCCGTCCCGGGGGAGGCGGCCGGGCGAGCGGCCGCGCCGGCGCCCAGGAAGCTCAGCAAATCCGCCTTGGTGATGCGGTCGCCCGGGCCGCTGCGCGCCACCTTGCCGGGATCGAGCCCGGCGGCGGGCGCGGCGGAAGCCGCAGCGGCGGGACCGGCGGCCAAGAAGCTCTTCACGTCCTCCTTGGTGATGCGGCCGTCCCGGCCGGTGCCGGGCACCTGCGCCGGGTCGAGGCCGGCATCGGCGATCATCTTGCGCACCGCCGGGGACAGCGCGCCGTGGGTCCGGCCCGCGGGCGTAGGCGGCGCGTCGGGCACAGGTTGTGGGGCCTCGGCAACCGGGGCCGGAGCGACAGCGGCAGAGACGGCGCCAGCCATGACCACGCCGAGCGGGGCGCCGACCTCCACGGTGTCGCCGGCCTCGGCACGAATCGCGGCCAGCACGCCCGCCGCAGGGGCGTTCACCTCGAGCGTCACTTTGTCTGTCTCTAGCTCGACCAAGGGCTCGTCGGCCTTGACCGCGTCGCCGACCTTTTTGTGCCACTGGCCCACGGTCGCCTCGCTCACAGATTCCCCCAGAACCGGCACCACGAGATCGACCGGCGCGCCGTCTTCGGCGGCGGCTGCCGGCGGCTGGGCGGGTTCGACCGCAGGGACCGCCGCAGGGACCGCCGCAGGGGCTGCCGCGGCGACGGCGCCGTTGCCAGGCGCGATGCGCCCGAGCAGTGCGCCGGCCTCGACGTTCTCGCCTTCGCCGGCCAGGACCTCGCTCAGTATGCCCGCTTCGGTGGCATTGACTTCGAGCGTCACCTTGTCGGTCTCGAGCTCGACCAAGGGCTCGTCGGCCTTGACCGCGTCGCCGACCTTCTTCAGCCACTGGGCCACGGTCGCCTCGCTGACCGATTCGCCCAGGGTGGGCACCAGGATATCCGTTGTCATCGACCTCGCGTCCATGGGGCTCACTTGGCGCCCAACTGCGCCGTCTTGGCCTTGGACCGGCCCTTGCCCTGGCCGGCGGTCCTGACTTTGTGCTCGGCCTTGCGAGCGGCGATGCGCTTGAGCGCAACCTTGCCCAGGGTCAGCGCGTCGTCGATCAGCTCGGCCTGCTCGGCGCGGTGACGCTGGTTCGAGCCGGTCGCCGGCGAAGCGGCCGAGCTGCGGCCGGCATAACGCGGCCGGGGGTTCTTGCAGCCGACCTCCTCGGCGACCTCCTCGATGAAGGCGTTGGCAAAGGCCCAGGCGCCCATGTTGCGCGGCTCCTCCTGGCACCAGACCAGTTCGCAATGCCTATAGGGCTCGAGCTCGGCGGCCAGCGCGTCGGCCGGGAAGGGGTAGAGCTGCTCCAGGCGCAGGAAGTGGACGTCGGCGATACCACGCTTCTCGCGCTCCTCGAGCAAGTCGTAGTAGACTTTGCCCGTACAAAGCACGACCTGCTTGGCCTGCTTCGGATCGCTCGGCAGCTGGTCGCAGTACATCACGCGGTGGAAAGTGCTGCCGGACCCGAAGTGTTCGAGCGGGGAGACGCAGCGCTTGTGCCTGAGCAGCGATTTCGGCGTCATGACGACGAGCGGCTTGCGGAACCCGCGACGCATCTGGCGCCGCAGGGCGTGGAAATAGTTGGCCGGCGTGGTGCAGTTGACCACCTGGAGGTTGTCCTCGGCACAGAGCTGCAGGAACCGCTCCGGTCGGGCCGAGGAGTGCTCCGGGCCCTGGCCCTCATAGCCGTGGGGCAGCAGCATGACCAGGCCGCACATGCGCAGCCACTTGGATTCGCCGCTCGAGATGAACTGATCGATGATGATCTGCGCGCCATTGGAGAAGTCGCCGAACTGCGCCTCCCAGAGCACCAGGGCGCGCGGCTCGGCCAGGGAGAAGCCGTACTCGAAGCCGAGCACCGCAAGTTCGCTCAAGGGGCTGTCGATGATCTCGATTTGCGCCTGCTTTTCGCGAACGTGGTTCAAGGGTACGTAGCGCTCTTCGGTTTCCTGGTCGATCAAGGCCGCGTGACGCTGCGAGAAGGTGCCGCGGTTGCTGTCCTGCCCCGACAGCCGCACCGGGTGGTCCTCGACCAGCAGCGTGCCGAAGGCGAGCGCCTCTGCGGTCGCCCAATCGATGCCCTGGCCGGTCTCGATCATCTGACGCTTGGCCTCGAGCTGCCGGACGATCTTGCGGTTGAGGTTGAAGGTGTCCGGAACCGTGGCCAGCGCCGCGCCGACCTCCTCGAGGGTCTTGAGAGGAGCGCCCGTCTTGCCGCGGCGGGCGTCATAGCCACGCACCCTGTCCAGGCCCGACCACGCCCCTTCGAGCCAGTCGGCCTTGTTCGGCTTGTAGCCCCGGGAGGCCTCGAAGTCCCTTTCCAGCTGCTGCTCGCGCTGTGCGATGAGCTCGCCGGCCTCGGCCTCGCCGAGGGTGCCTTCGGCGACCAGGCGGTCGGCATAGATCTTCCGCGTGCTTGGATGCTTGGCGATCGCCTTGTACATCAGCGGCTGGGTGAAGGCCGGCTCGTCGCCCTCGTTGTGGCCGAAGCGCCGGTAGCAAAACATGTCGATGACCACGTCCTTTAGAAAGGTCTGCCGGAATTCGGTCGCTATGCGCGCGGCATGCACCACCGATTCCGGATCGTCGCCGTTCACGTGGAAAATCGGCGCCTGGATGATCTTGGCGACGTCCGAGCAGTAGGGCCCGGAGCGCGAGTTGACCGGGTTGGTGGTGAAGCCGATCTGGTTGTTGACGATGAAATGGATCGTGCCGCCGATCCTGTAGCCCTTGAGCTCCGAGAGATCGAGCGTCTCGGCGACCAGGCCCTGCCCGGCGAAGGCGGCGTCGCCGTGCATCAGCAGCGCCATCACCTGGGTCCGGTCAAGGTCCTCTCGCTGGGCCTGCTTGGCGCGCACCTTGCCGACTACGACCGGGTTGACCGCCTCGAGATGGGACGGATTGGCAGTCAGCGAGAGATGCACGACGTTGCCGTCGAACTCCCGATCCGAGGAGGTGCCCAGGTGATACTTGACGTCGCCCGAGCCGCCGACGTCCTCGGGGTGCGCGGCGCCGCCCTGGAATTCGGAGAAGATCGCGGTAAATGGCTTGCCCATGAAGTTGGCGAGCACGTTCAGGCGCCCGCGGTGCGGCATGCCGACCACCACGTCCTTGAGGCCGAGCTGGCCGCCGCGCTTGAGGATCTGCTCAAGCGCCGGGATCATGGCCTCCCCGCCGTCCAGGCCGAAGCGCTTGGTGCCGGTGTACTTCTTGTTGAGGAACTGCTCGAAGACTTCGGCCGCGGTGAGACGTTCCAGGATCGCCCGCTTGCCCTCGCCGGTGAAGTGGGTCTGGTTGTGGATCGACTCTATGCGCTCCTGGATCCAGGCCTTCTGCGCCGGATCCTGGATGTGCATGAACTCGACGCCGATCGTGCCGCAGTAGGTCTCGCGCACCGCGGCCATGATCTCGGCGAGGGTCGCGGTCTCGAGGCCGAGCACCTTGTTGATGAAGATCGGCCGGTCCATGTCGGCCTCGGTGAAGCCGTAGGTCCTGGGGTCGAGCTCCGGATGAGGCTCGACCGGTTTCAGGCCCAACGGATCCAGCTTGGCCTCCAGGTGGCCGCGCACCCGGTAGGCCCGGATCAACATCAAGGCCCGGATCGAATCCAGCGTCGCCGCACGGACGTGACCCGCCGTGATGTCGCCGCCGCCGGTCAGCCCGGCTGCGACCGCCGTGGCGCTCTGTCCGTTCGCGCCGGCGCCGTTCAGCTCGCGGACCAGGGCCACCGCCTCGTCGTCCAGGTCGCCGAAGAAGCGGCGCCAATCCGGCTCGAGCTGGTCCGGCGCGTTCAGGAACCGTTGGTAGAGCTCTGCGAGCAGACTGGCATTTGCAGGATACGTCATGGCCTGTGTCGGTCCGGCCGGGGCAATCCCGACCGCCTCCTTACGATTGTGGCATCACCTATATGGTCTCAGCCCCCCATCGCTGCCAGCATGGTGCTGCCGAGGCTGGCCGGCGAGTCGGCAACGTGGATGCCCGCCGATTTCAGCGCCTCGATCTTGTCCCCCGCGCCGCCCTTGCCGCCGGAAATAATGGCGCCGGCATGGCCCATGCGCCGGCCCGGCGGCGCGGTCACGCCGGCGATGAAACTAGCCATCGGCTTCTTGGTCTTGGACGCCTTGTAGAAAGAAGCGGCGTCCTCCTCGGCGCTGCCGCCGATCTCGCCGATCATGATGATGCCCTCGGTTTCGTCGTCGGCCAGGAAGGCGTCCAGGCAATCGATGAAATTGGTGCCGTTTACCGGATCGCCGCCGATCCCGATGCAGGTCGACTGGCCGAGGCCCGAGGCCGTGGTCTGGGCCACCGCCTCGTAGGTCAGCGTGCCCGAGCGCGAAACGACCCCGACCTTGCCGCGCTGATGTATATGGCCCGGCATGATGCCGATCTTGCACTCGTCCGGCGTGATGATCCCCGGGCAGTTCGGGCCGATCAGCCGGGTCTGGGAGCCAGTCAGCACGCGCTTGACCCTGACCATGTCGAGCACGGGAATGCCCTCGGTGATGCAGACCACCAGGGAAATCCCGGCGTCAACCGCCTCGAGGATCGCATCGGCCGCGAAGGGCGGCGGCACATAGATCACGCTGGCGTCCGCTCCGGTTTTCCCGACCGCTTCGGCCACGGTGTTGAAGACCGGCAGATCCAAATGGGTCAAGCCGCCCTTGTTCGGCGTGACCCCGCCGACCATCCGGGTGCCATAGGCGATCGCCTGCTCGGAGTGGAAGGTGCCCTGATCCCCGGTGAAGCCCTGGCAGACGACCTTGGTGTTCTTGTCGACGAAGACCGCCATCATCCAGCCTCCCGGACCGCTTTGACCACCTTCTCGGCGGCGTCTCCCAGATCGTCGGCCGAGACGATCGGCAGTCCCGAATCGGCCAGGATCTGCTTGCCGAGGTCCACATTGGTGCCTTCCAGGCGCACGACCAGGGGAACATGCAGCGAGACCTCGCGCGCCGCGGCGACCACGCCCTCGGCGATCACGTCGCAACGCATGATGCCGCCGAATATGTTGACCAGGATGCCCTTCACGTTGGCGTCGCCCAGGATGATCTTGAAGGCCGCGGTGACCCGCTCCTTGGTGGCTCCGGATGTCCATGGTCGCCATGGCCAGTCCCGCGCCGTTGACCATGCAGCCGATCTCGCCGTCCAGCTTGATGTAGTTCAGCTCGTGGCGCGCGGCCTCGAGCTCCATGGCGTCCTCTTCGTCCTCGTCGCGCATGTCCGCCACGTCCTTGTGCCGGAACAGGGCGTTGTCGTCGAAGTTCATCTTGGCGTCTAAGGCGATCACTTCGCCGGCGCCGGTCACCACCAGCGGGTTGATCTCGACGATCGAGGCGTCGAGCTCGGTGAGCGCTCGGTACATGGCCATCAGGAACTTGACCGCCGCTCCGACCGCCTTGCCCTCGAGGCCGAGACCGAAGGCGATCCGGCGGCCGTGGAAAGGCATCAGGCCCAGCGTCGGGTCGATCGCCAGCTTGAGGATCTTCTCCGGCGTCGCGGCCGCGACCTCCTCGATCTCCATGCCGCCCTCGGTCGATGCCATGACAGTGACCCGGCTGGTCGCCCGGTCGATCAGCATGCCGAGGTAGAGCTCGCGTGCAATGTCGCAGCCGTCCTCGATATAGAGGCGCTTGACCTCCTTGCCGGCCTGGCCGGTCTGCCGGGTCACGAGCACCTGGCCCAGCATCTTGCGGGCGTTCTCCTTGACCTCTTCGAGCGACCGGCAGAGCCGCACGCCGCCCGCGCCCTCCGGATCGTCGGCGAAGCGTCCGGCGCCGCGACCGCCGGCATGGATCTGGGACTTGACCACCCAGATGGGGCCGCCCAGCTCGCGCGCCGCGTTCTCCGCTTCTTCCGGGGTGAACGCGACACCGCCGCGCGGCACCGCGACCCCGTATTTCGCCAAGAGGCCCTTGGCCTGGTACTCGTGAATGTTCATGGACCGCCCATCCCTGGATCCGTCACACCCGGTCGATCACAATGACCCGCTCAAGCTTCCCCAAACAGGCCGCACCACGCCAAACAGGCATCAGCGCGGCCGCTCGCCGAAGACGCCGGCTACTTTAACACCCAGGAAAGGCAGCGCAACCTGGGGCTATTTCTTATTGCCCTAGCCGGCCTTCGCTAGCTTCTTGCAGATCTCGACCAGGCCGGTGACGGAATCGACCGACTTTTCGAGCATCTTCTTCTCGGC
>CAMYMY010000125.1 GCA_947259625.1 uncultured Kiloniellales bacterium
ACCCGGTGACCGCGGGGCGCATCCTCCTCAGGGGCGAGGACATCACCGACAAGCCGCCCTACGAGATCGCCCGCAGGGGCTTGAGCCGCAGCTTCCAGGTCACCAACATCTTTCAGCGCATGAGCGTGCTCGAGAACGTCCGTTGCGCCATGCTCTGGAACCTGGGCTACCGCTACTCCTTCTGGCACTTCCTCGGCCGCCGGCGCGACCTGGCGGAGCGGAGCGAGGAGATCATGGAGCAGACCGGGCTCGCGTCGCGCCGCGGCGTTCCGGCCGGCCTCCTGTCCTACTCGGACCAGCGCGCGCTCGAGATCGCCATCACCCTGGCCTCCGGCGCCGACGTGATCCTGCTCGACGAGCCCACGGCCGGCATGAGCCGTAGCGAGACCGAGCAGGCCGTCGCGCTGATCCGCAAGATCTCGCAGGACCGGACCCTGGTCATCGTGGAGCACGACATGGGCGTCGTCTTCGACCTGGCCGAGACCATCTCGGTCCTGGTCTACGGCGAGATCGTCGCCTCGGGCCCGCCGGCCGAAATCCGCGCGAATCCCTCCGTGCGGGAAGCGTACTTGGGCCCCGAGGCCGCCTGACATGCTGGACGTGCGCGGCCTCCACGCCTACTACGGCAAGAGCCACATCCTGCGCGGCGTGACCCTGGAGGTGCGGGCGGGCGAGATCGTCGGCCTGCTCGGCCGCAACGGGGTCGGCCGCTCGACCACCATCAAGGCGATCATGGGCGAGGTCGAGCCCCGGGGCTCCATCGAGTTCAAGGGCCGGGAGATCGCCGGCATGAAGAGCCACGAGATCGCCCGGCTCGGCCTCGGCTACGTGCCCGAGAACCGCGACATCTTCCCCACGCTGACCGTCCGCCAGAACCTGCTGCTGGGCCGGAAGAGCGCGCGCCAGGAGGGGCGCTGGTCCATGGAGGACCTGTTCGACCTCTTCCCCGCCCTGCGCGAGCGGGCCGACACGGAAGGCGGCGTGCTGTCGGGCGGCGAGCAGCAGATGCTGACCATGTGCCGCACCCTGATGGGCGATCCGGACCTGATCATGGTGGACGAGCCGACGGAAGGCCTGGCCCCGCAGCTGGTCGAGACGGTCGCCGGGCTGCTCAACGAGATGGCCGGCCGGGGCCTCTCGATCCTGCTGGTCGAGCAGAAGCTGACGATCGCGCTGCGCATCTCGGCGCGGGTCTACGTCATGGGCCACGGCGAGATCGTCTTCGAGGGCACGCCCGACAACCTGCGCGACAACGAAGCGATCCGCCGGGAGTGGCTCGAGGTCTGACAGTCGCGCGACGGCGGCGGGGCGGCGGGCGGCGCGACCGGGCGACCCGATTCGCTCCCTCTGGAGTTGAGCTGTCCCGTAATTCGCGTCTTGCTCACTTTCGGCGGCTTAAGGTGTTTTTAATCCTTAACAACTAGCTATTTACAGCTAGATTTTTTGGTTAGAGGCACGCAGGTTGGCTGAATTGTCAGCTTGCTCGGACACGTGCCCAGAGCTTGTTCAAGGATCAGGTCACTAGTGAACCTCGAACCCGAGCGCCTTGCTTCAGCCGTGTCGTCACGTGTCGGTTTCGCACATCAGGGGTCGATGAAGCACAGGAGATGAGACAGTTATGACCAACCGCAGGAAATGTTCGAGGCGCCGGCTGATCAAGACCGCCGGCAGCGCCGCACTCGCAGCAGGTTTGGCACCCGCCGTGTTCGTGCCGCGCCGCGCAAACAGCAAGGCCCGTAAGACCTTGAAGATCCTGCAATGGAACCACTTCGTCCCTGAATTCGACCACTGGTTCAACAACGTCTACGTCAAGGAATGGGGCCGTAGCAACGGCATCGAAGTCATCGTGGACAACGTCGGAATGACGAGCCTGAACAGCCGCGCCGCGGCCGAGGTCGCCGCCCAGAAAGGTCACGACCTCTGCATGTTCGTGAGCCCGCCGCCGAGCTACGAGGAGCACGTCATCGACCACCGGGAGATCTACGAGGAGTGCGAACGCAAGTACGGCAAGCCGGTCGAACTCGCGATGAGGAGCACGTACAACCCGAAGACGGGTAAGTACTATGGTTTCTCGGACAGCTACGTCCCGGATCCGGTCAATTACCGGAAGGATCTGTGGGACGACATCGGAATGTATCCAGACACCTGGGACGACATAAGGCTCGGCGGACGCAAGATCAAGCGAAAGCACGGCATTCCCGTAGGGCTGGGCTTGGCGCCCGAGCTCGATACCAACATTTACTTGCGCGCTCTCATGGCTGCGTACGGGTCGTCCGTCCAGGATGAAACGGGAAATGTCGCGCTCAACTCCAGGCAGACCCTGGAAGCCCTGAGGTTCGTCAAGGCGCTCTATCAGGAGGCGATGACCGACGAGGTCTTTGCCCGGGATCCCTCGTCCAACAACCGCCAGATGCTGGCGGGCAAGGGCTCGCTCGCCGTCAACGCGATCTCGATCACCCGCACCGGCGAAAACCAAAGGATTCCCGTTGCGAAGGATATCTGGCTGGCCAAGGCCGCCCAGGGACCGGTTCGCCGGATCGGGTTGTACCACCTGTTGGACGTCTACGTCATCTGGGAGTTCGCGGAAAACATCGAGGACGCCAAGCAGTTCCTGGTGGACTATGTCGGGCACTCCAACGAGGTGTTCCGGGCCAGCCAGTTCTATAATTTCCCCTGCTTCCCGGAGACGGTCCCGGATCTGGCAAATCTCGTTTCGAATGATCCGCAAGCGACCCCGGCGGACAAGTATGCCTTCTTCGAGGACGTGTCGAGCTGGGTCACCAACCTGGGCTATCCCGGTTTCGCGAACGCCGCCGAAGACGAGATCTTCAACAGCTGGATCATCTCGAACATGTTCGCCCAGACCGCCAAAGGCAGCATGAGCCCCGAAGAGGCGCTCAGCGCGGCCCACGGGGAGGTCAGGCGGATCTTCGAAAAATGGCGCGAAAGGGGCGTGGTGTAAGGCACCGCGCGCGCGCCAAGCACTTGGGTTTCCATGCCGGATCGTCACCCGCGGCAAGAGATTTCGGAGAAGGCAATGAAAAGATGGCAATCAGTCGCGGCGCTGCTGCTTGTGCTCTGCATGGCGTCATCAGCCGAAGCAGCCGAGAAAAAGCGGATCTTCGTGGTGAGCAGCTACCACAAGGAATATCTGTGGTCCCAGTCGACCCAAAGGGGCCTGGGCGAGGCGATGCTGGCCTACGGCTATCTGGACGACGGGCGGCAGATCGAGATTTTCGCGGAGCACGACTACATCGAAAGCTCGAAGGCGGTCGTCAAGAAGGAATGGATGGATACCAAGCGGAAGAACAGCGCACAGCACATCGCCAAGGCGACTCATAGAATCATGCAGGCGATCGATGAATTCCAGCCCGACCTCGTGCTGCTCGGTGACGACAACGCCGCCAACTATATCGGCAACCAGCTCCTGGACACCGACATGCCCGTCGTCTTCTGGGGCATCAACGGGTTGCCCTTGAAGTACGGTCTCGTGGACAGCATGGACAACCCCGGCCACAACGTCACCGGGGTCTGGCAGACCGGCTATCACAAAGAGAGCTTGGAGTTCCTGCACGCGCTCGTGCCCGGCGCCAGGACCTTCGCCATTCTGGCCTGCGACTCCGTCACGGCGCGCCCCAATGTCAAGCAGATCCAGGTGCTGGCGAGAAGCGGGAAGCTGCCCCTCGAGCTCGTGGACGTCGTGGTGACCAACTCCTACTCGGAGTTCCAGCAAAGGGTTCTCGAGTTGGCCAAGACGGTCGACGCCTTCTTCATGCTCAATCACGACACTTTCCGGGACGACGACGGAAACCATGTCGACATGCTGACGGTGGGCAAATGGTATCTGGAGAACGTCGACAAACCGGAGGCCTCCCACGAGGATCAATTCGTCCGGGAGGGCATGCTGCTGACGGCGAACGATTCCGGATACAACCAGAGCTACAAGGCCTTCGAGATGGCCTACGACATCCTGGAACAGGGTTTGAATCCCAGCCGAATGCGAACCGTCACGCCGCAACGTGGACCTTTGATGATCAATCGCAAACGCGCGGAGATGCTCGGCATTGCGCTCGAGGAGCGGATGGACATCATCGACATCGTCGTGGAAGAGTCCGTCGCTCTTCGGGATTAGTTCTTCCGATGGCCACCAGCAAGAAACGCGGGGTCTCGATCTTCCTGCGAATCCTGTTTTTTTTCATGCTGGTGAATATCGCCACAAGCAGCATTCTGATTTTTCTGGCCTACAGCTTCAGCCGCGACTCCATCGAACGACGGACGAAGGAGAACATTGCCCAGCAAATCGATACCATTCACCAGATCTTCGCTGAGCAATTCATCACGGAGCTCAAGAGGTCCCTGAGCACGATCGCGGCATCTTCGGCGCTTGACGACTATCTGCAAGCATCCGTGGTCGAGCGGATCGTCGCGCAGAAAAAGCTGGAGCGGATGTTTCTCCAACTGCTCAGAGATTTCGGAGATTTTCACAGCGCGAGCTTCGTGAACGCCGACGGAGATGTCATGATCGAGGCCGTCGGTAAGGTGCGTCGCCGGGAACCCATCAATCTTGAGACAGGCCGATCGGAATCGGCAGGCATAACGGACCCCGCTGCCTTTGAAGCCTCCGCTCGGCTTTTCAAACTGCTGAAATCCATCCCGCTCCTGCTTTCGTCGGGGGGTATGGAATGGTTCATGCCGCCAAGGGAAATGGAGATAAGCGGTCCGTTTGTCGATCAAAACGGGAGAGTCTCCTTCGTTGCCGGACTCGCCAAGATCGACCTGGACACCGGATCGTTCGGCGGCGTGGTCGTGATCCGTCACAAGCTGGACGACTTTCTAGCCGGGCTGCGCACGGTGACCTTTCTCGAGGAAAACCCCATCTGGGTCTTCGATGGAAAAGGCAGGGCCCTGCAACGGCCGGAAAATGACGAGGCCACGTTCGACCCCAGCGAATACTTGACCGGTGCGTTTCAGGGAAATTTGGAATTCGCCAGGTTGGACAGGGGCATCGTGGCGTTCCAGGACTTCGCCATCGCGCCGGGAAGACCGTTCCTCCGGGTCGCGGTCGCCATACCGTCCGCACTCCTGTTGAAGGACTTCTCCCCGGCCATTCGGTTCTTTTCCGCCGTGCTCGTCATTTCCCTGGTGGTCGTGTTCGCGGTGGCCCTCTATGTGTCCCGCTACCTTTCCAATCCGATCGTGGCACTGGCCGCCGCCGCGGCCCGTCTGGCGGGCGGCAACCTTGAGGCACGAGTCAAGGTAAGAACCACGGGCGAGGTTCAAATCCTGGTCGACAGCTTCAATCGGATGACGGAGCGATTGCGCGAAACCATCGCGTCCCGGGACGAGTCCGTACGTTCGCTTGAAGCGGAGGTCGCGGTCAGGAAGCGGGCAGAGGAGCAGCTGAAGCGGCAGGCGGAGGAGATCACCAGGGCGAGGATAGCGGCCGAGGATGCGAGTCGGGCGAAGTCGAGCTTCTTGGCCAAGATGAGCCACGAGGTCCGCACGCCCATGATCGGTGTGTTGGGCATGACCGACCTCTTGGGACGGACCGGGTTGGGCAACCGTCAGACACGCTTGGTGGGCACCCTGCGGCAGTCGGCCGAATCCCTCCTGCACATCATCAACGACATCCTGGATTTCTCGCGGATCGAGGCTGGCAAGTTCACGCTCGACCGCATCGAGTTCGAGCTGCGCAACCTGGTCGCCGACGTAGTCGAGCTGCTCGCCGAGCCGGCCCAGAGCAAACAGCTCGAAGTCGTCTACAGCGTGGCGCCGGACGTTCCCGACTGGCTCAGCGGCGATCCTCACAGGCTCCGGCAGATCCTCACGAACCTGATCGGCAATGCCACCAAGTTCACTGAGCGTGGCGAGATCGAGATCAGGGTCAAGCTGGGCCGCCAAACCGCCGACACGGTCTCCCTCGATTTCCAGGTCAAGGACACGGGTATCGGCATCGATCCGGCCGACCAGGCGAACCTCTTCGAATCCTTCGAGCAGGCGAACGAAACAATCTCGCGGAAGTACGGCGGAACCGGTCTGGGCTTGTCGATCACCAAGCAGCTGGTAACCATGATGGGCGGCCGGATCGGCGTTGAGAGCGCACCTGGGCGCGGTTCGAGGTTCTGGTTCACGGCGGCCTTCGGGCGCTGCCACCGCCAGGCGACTGGGCGCGCGGCAGGGTCCGAGCTGGCAGGGGCCCGGGTCCTGGTGGTCGACGACAACGCCACGAACCGCGAGGTGCTGTGCCAGTACCTGAGCGCCGAGGGTGCAGCCTGCCGGGAGGTCGAGAGCGGCGCCGAAGCGCTCGCCCAGCTGCGCGCCGCCGCCGGCCGTGGCGAGGGCTTCGACTCGGCCGTTCTGGACATGGCCATGCCGGAGATGAACGGCGTGGAGCTGGCTCGGACAATCAAGGCGTCGCCCGAGATCTCCGACACGCAGCTCATCTTGCTCACCTCGATAGGTTGGGAGGAAGACAGCGCGCTGGCGAAGGCGGCAGGGTTCTGCGCGTACCTGACCAAGCCGGTTCGGCAGAACGATCTGTGTAGGCAGGTCATGCGGATCTTGAACCTCCCGGGTAGTTGCGCCCCCGCGGCGCCGCAGTTGCCGGCGGAAAATCCGCCCGCCGCGTCCCCGGCACCCTCCGTGCTGGAGGCCCGCGTGCTGCTCGCGGAGGACAATCCGGTCAACCAGGAGGTGGCGCGGGAATACCTCGAGGACCTGGGCTGCCGCGTCGAGATCGTCGAGACCGGGGCCGCGGCCGTCGAGGCCTTCGGCCGCACCGACTGCGACCTGATCCTAATGGATTGCCAGATGCCCGAGATGGACGGCTTCGAGGCCACCTGGCTGATCCGCGAGGAGGAGCGCCGGGCCGGGGCGAGAGAGCACATGACGATCATCGCGGTGACGGCCTATACCACGCCGGGCGAGCGCCAGCGCTGTCTGGATGCCGGGATGGACGACTATCTGGCCAAACCCTTCGACCAGGAAGAGCTGCGCGTCATGTTGCGGCGCTGGCTGCCCGATGCGGCCATGCTCGGCGCCGGTCCGCGGGACGCCACGCCGCAGGAGGCCACGCCGCAGGAGGCCGCGCAAGAGGCTGGCGAGGCGGTGCTGGACCAGTCGGCCCTGGACAAGATCCGCGCGGTCGATCGAAAGACGGGGCGCGGGGTCCTGTCCAAGGTGGTCGGCATCTACCTGGACCACACGCCGGCGGAGCTGCGGGCACTGGGCGCGGCGGTCGCCCGGAAGGACGCCGCCGCGGTGGCGAAGCTGGCGCATGGGCTCAAATCGAGCAGTGCGAACCTGGGCGCCCAGACGCTGGCCGGGCTTCTGAAAGAGCTGGAGCACAGGGGCCGCGGCGAGGTCCTGGCCGAGGCGCCGGCCCTGTTCGCCCGGATCGAGGCGGAGTTCGAGAGGGTCAGGCCGGCGCTCGAGGCCGAGCTGCCGGCCGCGGCACCGCTGTCGGAGAGCGCCTGATGGACCAGCGGCCGCCCTTGCGCAAGAATCCCCTCGTTCTGGTCGTCGACGACGACCTGGCGCAACGGGTCCTGGTCCAGGAAGCCCTCGGGGCCGCGGGATTCGACACCGACGAGGCCGAGGACGGCGCCGGGGGCATCGCCAGGACCACGGACCTGGAGCCGGACCTGGTCATCCTGGACGTCATGATGCCGGACCTGGACGGCTTCGCCGTCTGCCGGACCCTGCGCCAGGAGTCCCGGACCGCGCACATCCCCATATTGATCGTCACCGGCCTGGAGGACGAAGAGTCGATCGAGCGGGCCTTCGAGGTCGGGGCGACCAACTTTCTCACCAAGCCGATCAACTGGACCCTTCTGGGCCATCACGTCAGGTATCTCCTGCGCGCCAGCGAGACGGAGAGCGAGCTGCGCGCGGCCACCCTGGCCGCCGAGGCGGCCGCGCGTGCGAAGGCGCAGCTGCTGGCCAACATGAGCCACGAGCTGCGGACGCCGCTCAACGCCGTGATCGGCTTCGCCGAGTTCATGGCGAACGAGGGGCTCGGCCCGCTGGGTAATCCAGGGTACGTCGACTGCGCCACAGACATTAAGGATGCCGGCGACCATCTTCTGCACATGATCAACGACCTACTCGATCTCTCCAGGATCGAAGCCGGCAAGGCCGAGCTTCGGGAGGATACCGTCGAGCTTCGAGAGCTCGTTCGGGTGTGCCTGAGAACCGTCGCGCCCCAGGTCGAGAAGGCGGTGCTGACGCTGGACTCCGTCCTGGCCGAGCACCTGCCCGCAGTGAAGGCCGACGAACGCAAGCTCAAGCAGATGATCCTCAATCTCCTGTCGAACGCCATCAAGTTCACGCCGGCCGACGGCCGGGTCGAGCTGGCGGTCTTCACGGAGGAGGGCGGCGACCTGATCGTCCAGGTCCGGGACAACGGCATCGGCATCGCGCCCGCCGATATTCCCCGCGCGATGGAGACCTTCAGCCAGGTCGACGGCTCGATCAGCCGCAAGTACGGCGGCACGGGCCTCGGCCTGCCCCTGACCAGGTCCCTGGTAGAGCTGCACGGCGGCGCGCTGGAGCTCGAGAGCGCGCTCGGCGAGGGCACGACCGTCTCCCTGCGCCTGCCGGCCCGTCGCGTCGTCCAGCTCGGCCGGCAGGCCGTCTGAGCAGGCCGCCGCCGCGGCCGGCGGGCCGCGGGCGCGGTTTGGCGTGATTCGGCAGATCTGGAAAAAATGCTGCCGCCGGAAAGAATCGAACTTACGACCCCACCCTTACCAAGGGTGTGCTCTACCCCTGAGCTACGGCGGCACGGGGGCCTTGATACGCGCGGCAAGATGCCACCGGGCCCGGCCGAACGCAAGCGCCTTGTCCGGGGCGTCAGGGTTATCGCATGAAGCCCGCATTACCTTCCTCCCCCCTTGCGGGGGAGGATCGAGGAGGGGGGCGGAGGCTTGTTCGATCGGAACGGCCGGTCCGCGTGGGGTGCGAGCGGCCGCGTC